>JAQGMN010000340.1 GCA_028292345.1 Polaromonas sp.
GCCTGGAATGCCTTCATGGCGCCCTCGCCCATGGCAGCGCCAAACTTCTTGGCCAGTCGCTCGGCCACGTTGTCGCGGCGCGTGTAATCGATGATTTCCTCGACCTTGACGACTTCGCGGGCCACATAGTCGAGGTTGCCCAGGTGATCGGCCAGGCCGAGCTCCACCGCCTGCTGGCCGTTCCAGAACAGGCCGGTGAACATTTCGGGTGTTTCCTTCAGGCGGCTGCCGCGACCGGCCTTCACCACCCCGATGAACTGCTGGTGGATCTGGTCCAGCATGCCCTGCGCAAAGGCACGCTGCTTGTCGCTTTGCGGACTGAACGGGTCCAGAAAACCCTTGTTTTCACCGGCGGTCAGCAAGCGGCGCTCAACGCCGAGCTTGTCCATCAGGCCGGTGAAGCCAAAACTGTCCATCAGCACGCCGATGCTGCCGACAATGCTGGCCTTGTCGACAAAAATCTGGTCGGCCGCCACGGCAATGTAATAGGCGGCCGAAGCGCAGTTTTCCTCCACCACGGCATAGACCGGCTTCTTGTGCTTGGCTTTCAGTCGCAGGATTTCGTCATTCATCATGCCGGCCTGCACCGGGCTGCCGCCGGGCGAATTGATCAAGAGCACGATGGCCTTGGAGCCCTCGTCTTCAAAGGCCGTGCGCAAGGCGGCATTGACGAACTCGGCGCTGGCATCGGCGCCCTGGGCAATTTCACCCTTGATCTCGACCACGGCGGTGTGCGGGACGCTGGCGTCGGTGGCCGGGGTGGCGCGCTGCAGCGCCATCCAGAGCAGTGCCACAAAAAACAGCAGCCAGGACAGGCGAACGAAGGTTTTCCAGCGGCGCGCGGCCCGCTGCTCGCTGAGCGTGGCGAAGACCAGCTTTTCAAGGGTCGCCCGCTCCCAGCCGGGAATGCTGGCCGCGTCTGGCGCGGCATACTTGCCTGTCAATTCGGCGCCATCCTTCGCCTGAGGCGCAGGGGATGGCGGCAGGTCTGGCGAGAATGCCGGCTCCCGGGGCGGATCAAAGGAAGGGTCGGTGTTGCCGGGTCGGTTGGAATCGTTCATGGGGCTAGTTTAGAGAAGTATTCAAAACAACAGGGGCTTGAGGTTGTAGGCCGCATGCCAGTAAACCACGCCGTCGCGCTCGGAAAGCGCGATCTTGACCAGTCCTCCGCGGCACGGGCCGCCTGCGCACTGGCCGGTGTCGGGCCGGTAGGCCGCGCCGTGACTGGCGCACAGCAGCCACTGGCCGCTGTCGTCGAACACCCGGTTGGGCAGCCAGTCCAGTTCCATCGCCACATGCGTGCAGCGGTTCAGGTAGGCCTGCGGCAGACCCTCAAAACGGACGGCGAAGGCGCGGCAGGTCTGGCCGGCATACACCACGTCGAACGGCACGGCCAGAGCGCCATCAGCCAGCTCGCGGCTGTTGCAAAGCGGCAGCAACGCGTCCATGGGTTCGGGCCGCCCTCAGCCGTTGGCCAGCAGCCACTGGTGCAGGTCCTGCACCGAATGCGCCACATGCAGCGGATTGAGCACGGTGAAGGTGGCCGGCTCATGCGCGCCGTAGCTCACGCCCACGCTGGCGCATCCGGCGTTCAGCGCCATCTGCAGGTCGTGCGTGGTGTCGCCGATCATCAGTATCCTGCTGGCAGGCAGGTCGAACTGCGCCATCAGTTCATGCAGCATCAGCGGGTCGGGCTTGCCGGCCGTCTCGTCGGCGGTGCGCGAGCCGTCAAAAACGTGCCGGAGTTCTACGCTTTTCAGCACATCGTCAAGCCCCCGCCGTGACTTGCCGGTCGCCACCGCCAGCCAATGGCCCCGGGCCTTGAGCGCACCCAGCAGCGGCAACACGCCGTCAAACAGGCTCAGGTCATTGAAATGGGCGGCGTAATGGTGGCGGTAGCGCGCGCCGAGTTCCGGGTACTTTTCGGGCGGCACGTCGGGCGCGGCATGGGCCAGCGCCTGCATCAGACCCAGGCCGATGACATAGGCGGCGGCTTCCCGGGTCGGTTCCTGCCCGCCCACGTCGCATACGGCGGCCTGGATGCAGCGCACGATGATCTGGGTGGAGTCGAACAGCGTTCCATCCCAGTCGAACGCAATCAGGTCAAAATTTCGGGTGTGCATGGCTTCGATTGTCGCTGGGCGGCATGACCGGTGCGAGACCGGCCGCCGCAATTTTTTTCAGGAATTTTCGATTTCAGCGGAAGGCTCGGCGGTGCGAAAGGGCATGAACTGCTGCAGTTCCGCCGGCAAGGCCGCGTGCAGCTGGACCGCCTTGCGGGTCTTCGGATGGTTGAACTTCAGGCTCCAGGCATGCAGGAACATGCGCTTGAGCGACGGCGAGCCGGGATTGCTTCTTTGCAGCGCCTTGTTCAGCTCGAAATCGCCGTACTTGTCGTCGCCGGCAATCGGATGCCCATCGCCGGCCAGGTGGACCCGGATCTGGTGCGTGCGGCCGGTCTTGATGGTGACTTCGAGCAGGCTGAATGGTGTAGTGGGCGCCAGCGGATTGGCGGCAATCTCGGCCTTCACCTTGACCAGGGTCACCGAGCGCAGGGCATCGGGATGGTCGTTGGCAACGATTTTCACGCGCCGCTCGCCGTTGGGCAGTAGGTACTTGTGCAGCGCCTTGTCGATCACCCGCTGCCTGGCGGGCCAGTTGCCGCTGACCAGCGCCAGGTAGACCTTGTCGGTTTCGCGCTCGCGGAACTGCTCCTGCAGCAGCTTCAGGGCCATGCGGCGCTTGGCAATCAAGAGGATGCCGCTGGTTTCGCGGTCCAGCCGGTGCACCAGCTCCAGGAAATCGGCCTCGGGCCGGGCCATGCGCAACTGCTCGATGATGCCGAAGCTCACGCCGCTGCCGCCATGCACGGCCACGCCGGCCGGCTTGTCGATGGCCAGCAGGAAATCGTCCTCGAACAGGATCGGGAATTCGGCGGCGGGCGCGTAGCCGCCCACGGTCGAGCTGGCGCCGTGGCGCGCCACCTCTTGCATCACGCTCTGCATGGCCTGGGCTTTTTGCTCGGCGCGCTCCGAGGTGCGCACCGGCGGCAGGCGCACGATGTCGCCCGCCTCCACGCGGGTGTCGGCATGCGCCCTGCCCTTGTTGACGCGCACTTCGCCGCTGCGGATGATGCGGTACACATGCGTCTTGGGCACGCCCTTGAGCTGGCGGATCAGGAAATTGTCGAGCCGCTGGCCGGCATAGTCTTCGTCGACCGTGACCAGCGTCGCTTGCGGCACGGTGGCCGCCGCTTCAGGGGTTTGGGGTACCGGCATGGCTTGGACGACAGGCGCTGCGGCAGCAGGAACGGGGCGGATTGGCGCTTTTGCCGGGCGTTTTGCCTTGCCGGAAGCTGCCCCTATAATGTGTTTCACTAGCGATACGCTGTAAGTAGTTGATTTGTCTGGAGTTTAGTCCACACCAATCCAAAGCCCCTGAAAAGGTCTGCAAACAGCCTCGCTGGAAGGTCGATGCCACTGGTGGCAATGGCCCACAAGCGACGCGTGCCAGGCACCTCGCGACACGGGAATTGCCATGCAGACGA
>JAQGMN010000363.1 GCA_028292345.1 Polaromonas sp.
CCTGCTTTTCCTCCAGGCTCAGCCCCTCGGCCGGCAGGGCCAGCAGCGACGAGCCGCCGCCCGAGATCAGGCACAGCACCAGGTCATGCTCGCTCAAGCCCTGCACCATGGCCAGGATGCGTTCGGCCGCTGCCTGTCCGGCCTCGTCGGGCACCGGATGCGACGCCTCGACGACTTCGATGCGCGGCGCCAGGCCTTCGTGCCGGGGCGGCACATGGTGGTAGCGCGTGACGACCAGGCCTTCGAGCGGCGCATCCGCCGGCCAGTGCGCCTCGACCGCCTGCGCCATCGCGCCGCCCGCTTTGCCCGCGCCGATCACGAGGGTCCGGCCACCGCTCTGCACGGTGGGCGGCTCAGGCAGAAAATGCGCCGTGTTGGCCAGCGGCAGGGCGCGCGTCACCGCGGCCTGGAACAAATGATCGAGAAACCGGCGCGGCTGCGCGCTGACCTCGGCAAGGGAGTTGAAGGATGGGGGGGTCGGTGTGGTCATGAAAATAAGTGCCTCCTGCCCGGATTGTGCCGCGCAACATCGGCCTTCTTAAAATCGACAGCCACGACCGAACCACCGAAAGCGCCGCCCATGAATGCTTACCTTGCCCTGGGCATTGCCATTGTGGCCGAGGTGATCGCCACCACGGCCCTGAAGGCCAGCGACAGCTTCACCCGCCTGTGGCCTTCGCTGCTGGCGCTGGCCGGCTATGCCATCGCCTTTTACTGCCTGACCATCACCCTGAGGACCGTGCCGACCGGCATTGCGTATGCCATCTGGTCGGGCCTGGGCATCGTGCTGATCACCATCGCCAGCTTCGTCATCTACCGCCAGACCATCGACCTGCCCGGCCTGCTGGGCATGGGGCTGATCATTGCCGGGGTCGTGGTGCTCAACGTGTTTTCAAGGTCGGCCGCGCATTGACATGGCGCGGGCCATGGCCCAGGCCGGGTGGCCAGTGCCATGGCCCGCAGCCGCCTATTCGATGCTGACCTTGGCATCCTTCACCAGCCTGGCGAAGCGCTCGGTGTCGCCCTTGATCTGCGCCGCCATCTGCTCGGGCGTGTCGCCGATCGGCTCGGCGCCGATGTCGGCCATCTTCCTGCGGAAATCGGGGGACTGGATGATCTTCACCATCTCGGTGTTCAGCCGGGCCACCACGTCCCTGGGCGTGGCGGCTGGCGCCAGGATGCCGAACCAGGTGCCCAGGTCAAAGCCCTTGAGCCCCGACTCGTCGAGCGTCGGCACCTCGGGCAGGGCCGGCGAGCGCTTGATCGTGGTCACGGCCAGCGCCCTGAGCTTGCCCGACTTGACCTGCGGCAGCACCGGCGTGATGGTGTCGAACGACATGGCGATCTGCCCGCCCAGCAGATCGACCGTCAGCGGGCCGCTGCCCTTGTAGGGCACATGCAGCAGCTGCACGCCGCCCATGCTTTCGAACTGCGCGCCGATCAGGTGCTGGCCGGTGCCGTTGCCGTTGGAGCCGTAGGTCAGCTTGCCGGGCTCGGCCCTGGCCAGCGCCAGCAGTTCCTTCACGCTCTTGGCCGGCACGCTGGGATTGACGACCAGCACATTGGGCACCAGCGCGACGGTGGTGACGGGCGCGAGGTCCTTCTGGAAGTCATAGGGCAGCTTCTTGTACACGCTGGTGGCGATGGTGTGGTGCACCGCGCCCATCAGCAGCGTGTGCCCGTCGGGCCTGGACTTGGCCACGAAATCGGCGCCCAGCGTGGCGCCGGCGCCGGGCTTGTTCTCCACGACGACCGGCTGCCCCACCGCCTAGGACAGTTCCAGCCCCAGCGCGCGCGCCAGCACATCGGTGGTGCCGCCGGCGGGAAACGGCACGATCAGGCTGATCGGTTTGCCCGGCCAGGCCGGGGCGGCTTGCGCCAGGGCGCTGCCTGCGGCGGCGTCCAGCGCCAGGGCGGCGGCTGACGAGATGAAGAAACGGCGAATGACAGGTTGATGCATGATTGCCTCCGGGGGTAAAGACTGGGATTGCGACGCGGCAGCTCTTGGCGGCAGCTCTTGGCGGCTGCCTGTGCGTCAAAGGAAGTCAGAGGGACAAGGCGCCTGCCCGCAGCGGCAGGCGGCGGCGGGTCCGAAAAAGTTCAGGCCGCCTTGCGCTGCGCCTGGGCGCCGGTGATGCGCTCGCACACCGCCTGCGTCACCTGCGCGGTTGTGGCCTTGCCGCCGAGGTCGCCGGTGTGCAGCGCCGGGTCCGCCGTGACCTGCTCGATGATGCCCATCAGGATCCTGGCCGCTTCGGCTTCGCCCAGATGCTCCAGCAGCATCACGCAGCTCCAGAAGGTGCCGACCGGATTGGCCAGGCCCTTGCCCATGATGTCGAAGGCCGAGCCATGGATGGGCTCGAACATGCTCGGGTAGCGGCGCTCGGGATCGATGTTGCCGGTGGGCGCGATGCCCAGGCTGCCGGCCAGCGCGGCGGCCAGGTCGCTCAGGATGTCGGCATGCAGGTTGGTGGCGACCAGCGTGTCGAGCGTCGCCGGGCGGTTGACCATGCGCGCGGTGCAGGCATCGACCAGTTCCTTGTCCCAGGTGACATCCGGGAATTCCCGGCTGACCTGCACGGCGATCTCGTCCCACATCACCATCGCGTGGCGCTGGGCGTTGGACTTGGTGACGACGGTCAGCAGCTTGCGCGGCCGTGACTGCGCCAGCTTGAAGGCAAAGCGCATGATGCGCTCGACGCCGGCGCGGGTCATCATCGACAGGTCGGTCGCCGCCTCGATGGGATGGCCCTGGTGGACGCGGCCGCCGACGCCGGAGTATTCGCCCTCGGAGTTCTCGCGCACGATGACCCAGTCCAGCTGCCCGGGCGTGCAGCGCTTGAGCGGCCCGTCGATGCCGGGCAGGATGCGCGTCGGCCGCACGTTGGCGTACTGGTCGAAGCCCTGGCAGATCTTCAGGCGCAGGCCCCAGAGCGTGATGTGGTCCGGAATGTCCGGATCGCCGGCCGAGCCGAACAGGATCGCGTCCTGGTTGCGCAGTTCGTCCAGGCCCGCCTCGGGCATCATCTCGCCGTGGGCCCGGTACCAGTCGCCACCCCAGCCGAACGAGGTGAAATCGAAGGCGAAGCGGTCTTGCGCGGCGGCCAGCGCCTGCAGGACTTGCTGGCCGGCGGGAATGACTTCCTTGCCGATGCCGTCGCCGGGAATGCAGGCAATCTTGTAGGTTTTCATGAAGGTCTCCTTTGAAACAATGAACGCAGCCCAACGGCCGATGAATGTGGACCTGACTCTACCCATTGGCTGAATCAACGGCAGCCTCTAAAGTGATGGCATTGTTAACTTTGGATCAACAATGTCCACACCGGTCTCTGCCCCTTCCGAAATGGCTTTTTTCAGCCTGCTGGCGCGCTGCGGCAGCTTTTCCATGGCGGCGCGCGAGCTGGAGATGAGCACGCCGGCCGTCAGCAAGCGGCTGGCGCAGATGGAGGCGCGCCTGGGCGTGCAGCTGCTCAACCGCACCACGCGGCGGGTGAGCCTGACAGCCGAGGGCGAAACCTACCTGCAGCATGCCCGGCGCATCCTGGCCGACATCGACGACATGGAGCAGCTGGTGTCGAGCGCGGCGGCCGCGCCCAAGGGCCTGCTGCGCGTCAATGCCACGCTGGGCTTCGGCCGCAGCCATGTGGCGCCGCTGATCTCGGACTTCACCAGCCTGTACCCGCAGGTGCAGGTGCAGCTGCAGCTGTCGGTCGATCCGCCGCCGCTGACCGAGGACGCCTTCGATGTGTGCGTGCGCTTTGGCGAGCCGCCCGATGCGCGGGTGCTGGCCCGGCACCTGGCGCCCAACCGGCGCCTGCTGTGCGCCGCGCCCGCCTACCTGGCCGCGCGCGGCATTCCCAGGGTGCCGCACGACCTGGCCCGCCACGACTGCATCGGCATCCGCCAGGGCGGCGAGGCCTACGGCACCTGGCGGCTGTCGCTGGGCAAGCGCTGCGAGACCGTCAAGGTGCGCGGCAAGCTGAGCACCAACGACGGGGAAATCGCGGTGAACTGGGCGCTGGCCGGCCACGGCATCGTGATGCGGGCCGAATGGGACATTGCCCGCTACCTGCGCAGCGGCCGGCTGCGGCAGGTGCTGGAAAACTACCGCACGCCGCTGGCCGACATTTATGCGGTGTACCCGCAGCGCCACCAGGTGTCGGCCCGGGTGCGCGCCTTTGTCGATTTCCTGGCCGCGCATTTTGAAAAGTCGTCGATCCGGGCCGAAGGCATCGTGGCGGACTGGTGACGGCAGGCTTTTTCAAGACAAATCATGCTTTTGCGCATATGGCCCGGGCGCAAGCAGCTATTTATTCAATAGCGCTCAACGTCCGTCAAGCGTCTGCAGCAACTGCGCCGCCACCGCCACGGCAATCACTTCGGGCGCCTTGCCGGCAATGCCGGGAATACCGATCGGACAGGTGACGTGCGCCAGTTCGGCATCGGTGAAGCCGCGCGCCTGCAGCCGGCGGCCAAAGGTGGCCCATTTGGTCTGGCTGCCGATCAGGCCGACATACGGCAGGTCGGCTTTCTCGCGCTGGCGCAACAGGCAGGCAGCAACGATTTCCAGGTCCTCGGCATGGCTGAAGCTCATGATCAGCACCCGCGACTGCGGCGCCAGGCTTGGCACGGCCGACTGCACCGGCTCGGAATGCTCGCAGGCCACGCGCGCCGGCAGGTCCGCCGGAAAAACGCCGTCGCGGCTGTCGAACCAGCTGAGCCGGAACGGCA
>JAQGMN010000364.1 GCA_028292345.1 Polaromonas sp.
CTGCCGTCGCTCACGTCGTAAAAGCGGCACAGCAAATTGACCAGCGTGCTTTTGCCCGAGCCGCTGTGGCCAACCAGGCCGATCATCTCGCCCGGCCGGATGTCGAGCGACACGCCGCGGATCACGGCGCGGTTGCCGTAGCGAAAGCCGATGGCGTCGAGCTCGATGCGGCCCTGCACGCGTGGCAGCGGCACCGGCTGCGCGGGTTCGGGCACGTTCGACACGTGGTCGAGGATGTCGAAGATGCGCTTGGCGCCCGAGGCTGCCTTCTGCGTCACCGAGACGATGCGGCTCATCGAATCGAGCCGGCCGTAGAAGCGGCCGATGTAGGCGATGAAGGCCGTCAGCACGCCGACCGTGATCTCTTGCCGCGACATCAGCCAGATGCCAAAGGCCCAGACCACCAGCAGCCCCATTTCGGTCAGCAGCGACACCGTGGGCGTGAACAGCGACCAGACCTTGTTCAGCTTGTCGTTGACCGCCAGGTTGTGCTGGTTGACGACCCGAAAACGCTCGGCCTCGCGCTTTTCCTGGGCAAAGGCCTTGACCACCCGGATGCCCGGTATGGTGTCGGCCAGCACATTGGTCACGTCCGACCAGACGCGGTCGATCTTCTCGAAGCCGGTGCGCAGTTTGTCGCGCACCACATGGATCATCCAGCCGATGAAGGGCAGCGGCACCAGGGTCGCCAGCGCCAGCCAGGGGTTGATGGAAAACAGGATCACGGCGGTCATGCCGATCATCAGCACGTCGGTGGCGAAATCGAGCGCATGCAGCGACAGGAAGACGCAGATGCGGTCGGTTTCCGAGCCGATGCGCGACATCAGGTCGCCGGTGCGCTTGGCGCCGAAGTAGTCCAGCGACAGTTCCAGCAGATGATCGAACGTGGCGGTGCGCAAATCGGCGCCGATGCGCTCGGACACCAGCGCCAGCAGATAGGTGCGCGCCCAGTTCAGCGCCCAGCCGAGCAGCGCCGCGCCCAGCAGGCCGCCCAGAATCAACCCGACCTTGCCCGGCTCGATTCTCTGGCCGTTCTGGAACGGGATCAGGATGTCGTCCATCAGCGGAATCGTCAGGTAGGGCGGCACCAGGGTGGCGGCGGTCGAGGCCAGCGTCAGCAAAAAGCCCGACAGCAATTGCCAGCGGTAGGGCCGGGCAAAGCGCCACAGCCGCAGCAGCACCCAGGTCGAGGGCGGCGCATGCACTTCGCGGGCGCAGGCCGGGCATTCGTCGCTGTCGGGCGGCAGCGGCGCATCGCATTCGGGGCACAGCGGCAGCTCATGGCCCTGGCGGTTCAGCTCAATCGCCTTGAGCCCGGAGGCGCCGGCCTGCCGCTGGGCCTGCTGCTGCGCAAACAGCCGCACCATGCGCAGCGCCTGCGGATTCACCCCCAGGGTGAAGCGCCACAGGGCCAGGCGCCGCGAAGGCTCGCCCTGGACATCGTGCAGTTCCAGCGAACCGACGCCGGCATGGTCGAAATGGCGCAAATCGAGCTTCTGGATGGGCTCGTCGGCCGGGTTCTGGAGGTACAGGCTGGACCAGGCGCCGTCGGCGCTGCGCGACAGCAGGCGGCGGTCCGTCAGCACCAGCGCGCCGGGTGCAAAACGCAGCGCCTTGTCCAGGTCAACCATCAAGGTACTCAAAACGTTCTCTTGGGTTGCCAGTTGCGATGCAAGCCCTGCGAGTGCCGGGCCGTCGGAACTGGAATCTTCCACGGGGTGCTGATGTTGCATGTTGTCTCGAATTCATTTTCCGGCCATGACCGTGTTGCCGGCTGCAGGTCCGGCGCCCGCCCAAGGCTCGGGCGCGGTGCAAAAGGCATTCAAAACCTGGATTTTCGCCCAAGCGGCCCTGCCGCCCGCGCGCCTGGCCTGCATGGACCGATGGCAGGCCCGGCCCGTGCAATCCCGAATCGGTAAAGCGGCACAATGAGGCCAGTCCCATGGATCACGACGACCTGACAAGCGCTAACCACGATTCCACCCTGCACCCCTGGCCGGCATGTCGCCGGACCGTAATCAAAACGTCGCACCGGCCCGGCCGGTTGACCATATTAAATTTGCCAACCATGAGCAAACTCGACGATATCGAACTGCTGCGCATCAACTACCTGCGCGGCCCCAACATCTGGACCTACCGGTCGGTGCTGGAAGTGTGGCTGGACCTGGGCGCGCTGGAAGACTTTCCGAGCAACCTGCTGCCCGGTTTCAACGACCGGCTGCTGGCGCTGCTGCCGGCGCTGCTGGAGCACCACTGCGGCGTCGGCGAGCGCGGCGGTTTCCTGCAGCGCCTGAACGAAGGCACCTGGACCGGCCACGTGCTGGAGCATGTGGTGATCGAGCTGCTCAACCTGGCCGACATGCCGACCGGTTTCGGCCAGACCCGCAGCACGTCGAAGCACGGCGTGTACCGCATGGTGTTCCGGGCGCGCGACGAGCAGGTGGCGCGCACCGCCCTGGCCCAGGGCCACCGGCTGCTGATGGCCGCCATCAATGCCCAGCCGTATGGCGCAGCCGAGGTCCAGGCGGCCGTGCAGGCCATCCGCGACCAGATCGACGAGTGCTACCTCGGCCCCAGCACGGCGGCCATCGTGGCAGCCGCGACCGACCGGGGCATTCCGCACATCCGCCTGAACGACGGCAACCTGGTGCAGCTCGGCTACGGCGCGAGCCAGCGGCGCATCTGGACGGCCGAGACCGACCTGACCAGCGCGATCGGCGAAAGCATTGCCCACGACAAGGACCTGACCAAAAGCCTGCTGGCCAGCTGCGGCGTGCCGGTGCCCGAGGGCGAGATCGTGAACAGCGCAGGACAAGCCTGGGAAGCGGCGCAGGACATCGGCCTGCCGGTGGTCGTCAAGCCGTCGGATGCCAACCACGGCCGGGGCGTGTCGCTCGACCTGAACACGCGCGAAGAGGTCGAGGCGGCCTTTGCCATTGCCGAACCCGAAGGCAGCGACGTGATGGTCGAGCGCTATGTGCGCGGCCATGAGCACCGCCTGCTGGTCGTGGGCGGCCGCGTCGTGGCGGCCGCGCGCGGCGAGGTGGCTTCGATCACCGCCGACGGCCGGCTGACCGTCGGGCAGCTGATCGACGAGCAGCTCAACACCGACCCGCGCCGCGGCCTGGGCGAGGATTTCCCGCTCGGCCGGATCAACACCGCCGAGGATGCCGCCGTCGTGCTGGAACTGCAGCGCCAGGGCCTGGACCCCGAAGCCATTCCAGCCGCAGGCCGCCAGGTGCTGATCCAGCGCAACGGCAACGTGTCCATCGACTGCACCGACGAGGTGCATCCCGAGGTCGACTACATCGTCTCGCTGGCCGCCCGGGTGGTGGGCCTGGACATCGCCGGCATCGATGTGGTGGCGCAGGACATTTCGCGCCCGCTGCACGGCCAGGGCGGCGCGATCGTCGAGGTCAACGCCGGCCCCGGCCTGCTGATGCACCTCAAGCCCGCGCAGGGCGCGCCGCGCCCGGTGGGCCGGGCCATCTGCGACCACCTGTTCGCGCGCCATGCCGAAGCGCCGGACCACCGCAGCCAGGGCAGCGACGGCCGCATCCCCATCGTCGGCATCGCCGGCACGACCGGCACGCAGCACATTGCCCGGCTGGTGGCCTGGCTGCTGCACCTGTCGGGCCGCCACACCGGCCTGGCCTGCCGGGACGGCCTGTTCCTGGACCAGCGCCGCGTGGAAAGCACCGACAGCACGGACTGGGAGGCCGGCCAGCGCCTGCTGATCAACCGGGCGGTGCAGGCGGCCGTGTTCGAAAACGGCGCCGACACGATCCTGCGCACCGGACTGGCCTACGACCGCTGCCAGGTTGGCGTGGTCACCGACCTGGAGGGCGCCGCCGGGCTGGCGGAGTTCGACATTTTTGACGACGCCGCGATGTTCAGGGTCATCCGCTCGCAGGTCGATGTGGTGCTGCCGGGCGGCGCAGCGGTGCTCAATGCCACCGATGCCGGCGTGGTGGAAATGCAGCGGCTTTGCGACGGCGAAGTGATTTTCTACAGCAGCGACCCGGCCGCGGGCGCCATTGCCGCGCACCGCGCCGGCAACGGCCGCGCCGTCTACCTGCGGCAGAACCAGGTCGTGCTGGCCACCGGCGGGGCCGAGTCCTTTCTGCCCGGCCTGGGCAAAATCAGCGACTGGTGCAAGCGCCAGGCCAAGGGCGGCATCGCCGAGCCGTCGCTGCTCGCCGCCGTCGCCACCGCCTGGGCGCTCGATATTCCGCTCAACCTGATTGGCGCGGGCATCGAGGCCTTTGAATCTAACCCACTACCTGCCGGGAGGGCAGACTGATGGAAGTTTCCCGCATCCGGGCCCTGCGCGGCCCCAACCTCTGGAGCCGGCGCACGGCCCTGGAAGCCATCGTGGCCTGCACGCCTGCCGAGCGCTGCATCGACAGCCTGAGCGGCTTCGAGCCGCGCCTGCGCGCGCTGTTTCCGGGCATCGGCGTACTGCGCGAAACCGGCCATGCCGGCCCGGTATCGCTGGCGCATGTGCTCGAAGCCGCCGCGCTGGAACTGCAGGCTGCCGCCGGCTGCCCGGTCACCTTCAGCCGCACCTCGGCCACGCTGGAGGAAGGGACTTACCAGGTCGTGGTCGAGTACAGCGAGGAAGCGGTGGGCCGCCTGGCGTTCGAACTCGCCCAGGCGCTGGTGCATGCGGCGCTGCAGGAGACACCTTTTGACCTGCAGGCGGCCATTGCCAGCCTGCACGATCTGGACGAGGACGAGCGCATGGGCCCGAGCACCGGCGCGATTGTCGATGCCGCCGTGGCGCGCGGCATTCCCTTCCGGCGCCTGACCAAGGGCAGCATGGTGCAGTTCGGCTGGGGCTCGCGCCAGCGCCGCATCCAGGCCGCCGAACTCGACGCCACCAGCGCGGTGGCCGAGTCGATCGCGCAGGACAAGGACCTGACCAAGAAGCTGCTGCGCGCCGCCGGCGTGCCGGTACCGCTGGGCCGGCCGGCCGCGAACGCCGACGACGCCTGGGCGGCGGCGCTGGAGATCGGCCTGCCGGTGGTGCTCAAGCCGCAGGACGGCAACCAGGGCAAGGGCGTGACGGTCAACATCACGACGCGCGCGCACCTGGACATCGCCTGGCGCGCCGCCGCCGAGCATGGCGAGGTCATCGTCGAGCGTTTCCTGCCGGGCTGCGACTTTCGCCTGCTGGTCGTGGGCAGCAAGCTGGTCGCCGCGTCGCGGCGCGAGCCGCCGCAGGTGGTGGGCGACGGACACCATACCGTGCGCGAGCTGGTCGACACCGTCAACCAGGACCCGCGGCGCGGCGAAGGCCATGCCACGTCGCTGACCAAGATCCGCTTCGACGAGATTGCCGTGGCCCGGCTCGATGTGCAGGGCTTGACGCCCGAATCGGTGCCGCCCAAGGGACAGCGCGTGATCTTGCGCAACAACGCTAACCTGTCCACCGGCGGCACCGCCACCGACGTGACCGACGAGGTGCATCCCGAAGTGGCCGCCCGCGCCGTGGCGGCCGCGCAGATGATCGGCCTGGACATCTGCGGCGTCGATGTGGTGTGCGAAAGCATGCTGCGGCCCCTGGAGGCGCAACACGGCGGCGTGGTCGAGGTCAATGCCGCGCCCGGCCTGCGCATGCACCTGTCGCCTTCCTACGGCAAGGGCCGGGCCGTGGGCGCGGCCATGATCGACGAGCTGTTTCCGCCCGGCGAGAACGGCCGCATTCCGGTGATTGCCGTGACCGGCACCAACGGCAAGACCACCACCACCCGCCTGATCGCCCACCTGCTGGCCGCGCACGGCCTGCGCACCGGCATGACCAACACCGACGGCGTGTACATCAACGGCCGGCAGACCGACAGCGGCGACTGCAGCGGCCCGAAAAGCGCGCGCAACGTCCTGATGCACCCCGACGTGGATGCGGCCGTGTTCGAGGTCGCGCGCGGCGGCGTGCTGCGCGAAGGCCTGGGCTTTGACCGCTGCGAAGTCGCCGTGGTCACCAACATCGGCAGCGGCGACCACCTGGGGCTGAACTACATCACCACGGTGGAAGACCTGGCGGTCTTGAAGCGCGTGATCGTGCAGAACGTCGCGCCCACGGGTTATGCGGTGCTCAACGCGACC
>JAQGMN010000393.1 GCA_028292345.1 Polaromonas sp.
CCGGCCGTGCGGGCCGCGAAGGCCAGGCGATCACGATTGCCGAATTCCGCGACCGCCGCAAGATCCAGGACATCGAGCACTACACCCAGCAGAACCTCAAGGCCAGCACCATCCCCGGCCTGGAGCCCCAGCAGCGTTTTGCGCCGACGTCCGAGCGCCCGCGCGGCAATTTCGGCGGTGGCCGCGATGACCGTGGCGGCGGCCGCAGCTTCGGCGGCGGTGGTGGCGACCGTGGCGGTTTCGGCGGTCGCAAGCCAGCCGGTGGCGGCTTTGGTGGTGGCAATAATGCCGGCAGCTTCGGTGGAAATTCCGGTGGCGGCTTCGGCGGCAACCGCGATGACCGTGGCGGCGCCTTCCAGGGCCGTCCTCCCGCACCGCAGGGCAACAACTATGCGGACCGTTCGGGCTTCAATGACCGCAATGCCCGTCGCCCGGATGACCGTGGTTTTGGTGGCGGCAACAACAGCAACGCCGGTTTCGCACCGCGTGACGACCGCAACTTTGGCGGCGGCAACGAAGGCTTTGCGCCCCGTGGCGATTTTGCGGACCGCAAGCCCGCATTTGCCCGCCCTGCAGGCAAGGTGTTCGTGCCCCGCGATGCGGCCAAGAAGCCGGCCGGCAAGTTCACCAAGCCGTTCCGCGACTGAGCTTGACCTGCGAACGCTGATTATTTATTGATCGGCTTTCCAGCCAAAAGGCCGCTGCCATCCGAAAGGTTGGCAGCGGCCTTTTTTTTGTAGGTGTTGTGCCAAGATGCGGTTTTCCACAAAAAAGAAACGAGACGCCCATGAGCAGCATCGCATCAGGCTGGGAACCGCAGTGGCTGGACCGCATGTACAACAACCGGCTGCTGGTGCCCAGCCATGCGACCCATTTCGCCCGCTGGGCCCAGGATTCCGAAATTGCTCGTCAGGCGCTGCCGTGCCGGCTGGACCTGGCCTACGGCAGCCAGCCCGGCGAAACGCTGGATGTCTTTCCAGCCAGCGCAAGCCGTGCAGGGGACAAGGCGCCGGTGCTGGTGTTCATCCACGGCGGCTACTGGCGCAGCCTGGACAAGGCCGACCACTCCTTCATCGCCCCGCCATTCACGCAGGCGGGCGCCTGCGTCGTCGTGCTGAACTATGCCTTGTGCCCGGCGGTCAGCATTCCCGACATCGCCCGGCAGATGGTCGCGGCCCTGGCCTGGACCTGGCGGCATGTTGCGGACTTTGGCGGCGACCCCGAGCGCATCACGGTGGCGGGCCATTCGGCGGGCGGCCATCTGGTCGCCATGCTGCTGGCCCACGACCGGGCAGCGCATGCGCCCGATTTGCCGCCCGATGTGGTCTTCAATGCGCTGTCGATTTCCGGCCTGTACGACCTGGAGCCGATTCGGCTGACGCCTTTCTTGAAGGATTTGAACCTGACGCCCGAACAGGTTCGCCAGGCCAGTCCGGTGCTGCTGCCGTGCCCGCTCCAAGGCACGCTTTACAGCGTGGCCGGCGGCGACGAAAGCGAGGAATTCCTGCGGCAGAACCGGCTGATCCGGCAAGCCTGGGGCCTTGAAACCGTGCCCGTCTGCGAATCGCTGCCGGGACTGAACCATTTCAGCATTCTCGAAGCGCTGATTGAACCTTCGCACCGCCTGCACCAGCTGGCGCTTGAACTGCTCGGCATTCGAAAAGTGCCGCGCCGCTGAAACTGCGCGCGGGCCGGATCACATCATCAGGTCTTCGTTCGAGTTCTTCCCGCCCAGCACCACATAGTTGACCTTGCGGATGTCCATCAGCCGGGTGCCGCCCGAGTAGCTGATGGCGCTTTGCACGTCTTCTTCCATCTCGCGCAGGGTATCGACCAGCTTGCCCTTGATGGGTTCGAGGATGCGCTTGCCCTCGACGTGCTTGTACTCGCCCTTGTTGAAGTCCGACGCGCTGCCGTAGTATTCCTTGAACAGCTTGCCATCGACCTCGACGGTCTGGCCGGGGCTTTCCTCCAGGCCCGCGAGCATCGAACCGATCATCACCATGGTCGCGCCGAAACGGATCGACTTGGCAATGTCGCCGTGCTCGCGGATGCCGCCGTCGGCAATGATCGGCCTGGTGGCCACGCGGGCGCACCACTTGAGCGCCGACAGCTGCCAGCCGCCGGTGCCAAAGCCGGTCTTCATCTTGGTGATGCAGACCTTGCCCGGCCCGATGCCGACCTTGGTGGCGTCGGCGCCCCAGTTTTCCAGGTCGATCACCGCCTCGGGCGTGGCGACGTTGCCGGCAATCACAAACGATGCCGGCAGTTTCTCCTTCAGGTAGCCGATCATCTTGCGCACCGTGTCGGCATGGCCGTGGGCAATGTCGATGGTGATGTAGTCGGGCGCCAGGCCTTCGGCCACCAGTTGGTCCACCGTGTCGTAGTCGGGCTGCTTCACGCCCAGCGAGATCGACGCATACACGCCGCGCGCCTTCATGTCCCGGACAAACTGCACATTGTCCAGGTCGAAGCGGTGCATGACGTAAAAATAGCCGTTTTTCGCCATCCAGACGCAGATGTCTTCGTTGATGACCGTCTTCATGTTGGCCGGCACCACCGGGATGCGAAAGCTGCGCGGCCCCAGCGTCACGCTGGCGTTACATTCCGAACGGCTTTCCACGCGGCATTTGCGCGGCAGCAGTAGGATGTTGTCGTAGTCGAATATTTCCATGATGAATCCCCAAGCTCCACAAAGAAACTGTTGTTGATGAACAGAAGGCGCTTGGACTGGCCGGTTTTTGCTGGAAATTTCACTGCACATGTGAAACCCCCATAAAAAAACCGGGCGCAATTGCTTGGGCCCGGTGACTGATTCTAGAGGCTTGGCAAACCGCCAGCCACTGTCGGCTGCAATATCCTTGCGGTCCGTGTTTCAAGGCGCGATGCAGCGCGATTGCGCTGCCAGCAGCACCCGGCCTTTTTCATCCTCGACCCAGCCGATGACGCGCAGGCGCTCCGCATTCGACGCCGGGGCAATGTTCATGGAGCGGCTTTCAAACAACCTGTTATGCTCATGTTTTGATAGCTGCTTGCGCCCGTCCCATGTGCGTGAAAGCATGTTTCGAACAAGATTTCGCTCGACGGGCGAGCCCTCGAGGCCGGCCGGCAGGGTTTCGACCAGCGCCAGCCAGGCGATCAAGGGCTGCCGGGCGGCTGGCGTCACCGGCTTGAGTTCGATGGAGGCGCCCAGGTAGTCGGCCACCGGCAAGCCGTGTGCCACGCGCAAGCCCGCGCCCTTGATGCCCTTGACCGAATGCACGACCGTCTGGCTTTTGGCCGGCACGCCTTGCCCGAGCGACTCCAGCCGTCCCAGCGCATCGCGCGTGGCCACGGCCGACAGCGGGGCGTCGTCGCCCTGGCTGCCCGGCGCGACCCAGTCCAGCGCGACGCTGTTTTTTGCCGGCACCGGCGTGGACGGGTCGGCCCAGCAGGCGCCGCAGTCGGCATTGATGAAGCGCTCGACGAGCTGGACCGGCCGGCTCTGGCCATCGCTGGCGCAGAACGACTGGGCCTGCGCGGGGGACAGGGCCGCGGCCAGGGCCGCTGCGGCAAGCAATTGCGCGAAGAGAGGAGTTGAAAGGCTTGTCATGGGCAAAAAGGATTCGTCCGGGGCTTTTTAAACTGGGCAATGTTCACAGGAGTCGCGCCATCATTCTTGTTTTTGACAAATCCTGCCGGCCTGCGCCGCAAAGCCCCGCGCCGCCTTGGTGCGACTGCCGGCTGCAGGCCTGAGCGCCCATGCCCCTGATCAGGCGCATGAACCCCTCCACGCTGATCGGCATGCTGGCCAGCGTGCTGCTGCTGGCGATCGTGCTGTTTTTCGCGGCCGACGATGCCCGCATGTACGTCGACTGGCCCAGCCTGGGCATTGTGCTGGGCGGCACGCTGGCGGCGACGTTCCTGAGCTACCCGCTCAAGGAAGTGTTCCGGGTCTTCAGCCTGATGGCGACCGTGATGCGCAACGAGCGCATGTACACCCACAACGACATCGAGGAACTGGTCCGGATTTCAAAACTGTGGATCAACGGCGACCTGCATGCGGTCGAGCGGGCGCTGGAGAACGTGACCAACCCGTTTTTACGGACCGGGGTGCAGCTGGTGATTGACCAGACGCCCGAAGACGACATCCTGGACCTGATGCAGTGGCGTATTTCGCGTCTGCGCGCGCGCGAAGCCGCCGAGGCGCAGCTGTTTCGGGTCATGGCCAACTTCGCGCCGGCATTCGGCATGCTTGGAACGCTGGTCGGCCTGATCAATTTGATGAGCTTGCTGGGCGGGGGCGACATGCGCGCCATCGGCCAGCAGCTGGCGGTCGCGCTGATGACCACGTTCTACGGCATCCTGCTGGCCAACCTGGTGTTCAAGCCGGTGGCCGTCAAGCTGGAGCGCCGCACCGAAACCCGGGTGGTGCTGATGAACATGGTGCTGCAGGGCATCTCGATGATGTGCGAGCGGCGCAGCCCGGCGCTCATGCGCGAAACCCTCAAATCCTTCATGGCGCACCATGAGGACGAGATTTTCGATGGCCGGCCGCCCGGGAAGCATGGTGAAAAACAGGTTGCGGTGACCGTCAAGGCCCGCTGAGCATGGCGACTGCAGGATACGTCGAACTGTCGCTTCACGAAAGCCCGGACGCATCGCCGGCCGGCGAGGAATGGGTTGAGGCCAGCAGGCGGGAACTGTGGCCCAGGGGGGCGGCTGCGCCCGTCCCGCCGAAGCCCTTCGGCGCGACCGCCAAGTTGCGCAAGGGCCGGTTTGCGCGCTGGCATCTTGAACCCGCCATTGCCGCCGAGGAAGAGGGCTGGCTGCTGGCCTATCTGGACGTCATCACCCTGCTGCTGGTGATGATGGTGGTGATGTTGGCCTTTGCGGGTTCCGGCCCGCACGGGCTTCCTGCCAGTGGAACCCCCGGGGCGGGGCATATGCCGGCATCGGGCGCGATCCCGGTCCTCGGCATTCCCGGCAGCGCGGCGCCGATCCCCCTTCCGGTGCCGATGCCGACCGCCGGCTCCGAACCTGCGCCCGAGCCCGGCATTGCGCCCGCGCCTGATCTGCTGGCCAGTCTGGCGCTGGACCCGCTGGACAAGAACATCGAGGTGATCGTGAGCAAGGGAACGGTCAGCTTTCGCATCAGCAGCGAGGTGCTGTTCAACTCGGGCGAGGCCACGCTGAGCGAGGCGGGGCGCGGCGTGATGAGCCGGCTCGTGCCGACCCTGGGCAAGGTTCCCGGCTACCGCGTCGTGGTCGAGGGCCATACCGACAACATGCCGATCCAGACCGAGCGCTTTGCGTCCAACTGGGAACTCTCCACCGGCCGGGCCGCCAGCGTGGTGCGCCATTTCCAGGGCCAGGGCATTGAAGCGGCACGCATGCGGGCCACGGGCTATGCCGACACCCGGCCGATTGCGTCCAACGGCACGGCGCAGGGCCGGGCGACCAACCGGCATGTGGTGGTGATTCTGGAAGCGCCCCGCTAGCCTTCCGGTAACAAGCGGGGCCAGACGGACTGCGGGGGACTTTCTACAATAGGCGATGTTCTCAGATGCCTCTTCCTCATCGTCCCCATCACCGCTGCTGCACAACCTCAATCCGGAGCAGCTGGCCGCCGTCACCCTGCCGGCCACGCATGCCCTGATCCTGGCCGGCGCCGGCTCGGGCAAGACCCGCGTGCTGACCACCCGCATCGCCTGGCTGCTGCAGACCGGCCAGGTGTCGCCCAGCGGCATCCTGGCGGTGACCTTCACCAACAAGGCGGCCAAGGAAATGCTGGTGCGTTTGTCGGCGATGCTGCCGATCAATGTGCGCGGCATGTGGATCGGCACCTTCCACGGGCTGTGCAACCGCTTCCTGCGCGCGCACTACAAGCTGGCGAACCTGCCCTCGGCCTTCCAGATCCTGGACACGCAGGACCAGTTGTCGGCCATCAAGCGGCTGTGCAAGCAGTTCAATGTGGACGACGAGCGCTTTCCGCCCAAGCAGCTGCAATGGTTCATCGCCGCCTGCAAGGAAGACGGCCAGCGCGCCAGGGACGTGCCGGTGCGCGACGAGGAAAGCCGCAAGAAGGCCGAGATCTACGCGCTGTACGAAGAGCAGTGCCAGCGCGAAGGCGTGGTCGATTTCGGCGAGCTGATGCTGCGCAGCTACGAGCTGCTGCGTGACAACGAGGCCGTGCGCGAGCATTACCAGCGGCGCTTCCGGCACATCCTGATCGACGAGTTCCAGGACACCAACAAGCTGCAATATGCCTGGATCAAGATGCTGGCCGGGCAGGGTGACGAAGCCAGGCACAGCGTGCAGGGCATGCCGGGCGGCTCGGTGATCGCGGTGGGCGACGACGACCAGAGCATCTATGCCTTTCGCGGCGCGCGCGTGGGCAACATGGCCGACTTCGTGCGCGAGTTCGAGGTCACGCACCAGATCAAGCTGGAGCGCAACTACCGCAGCTTCGGCAACATCCTGGATTCGGCCAACGAACTCATCAGCCACAACAGCAATCGCCTCGGCAAGAACCTGCGGACCGAGGCCGGGCCGGGCGAGCCGGTGCGGGTGTACGAGTCGGCCAGCGACTTTGCCGAGGCGCAGTGGTTTGTCGACGAGGTGAAGCAACTGGTGCAGGGCGGCACCTCCGCCAAGGAAATCGCGCTGCTCTACCGCAGCAATGCGCAAAGCCGGGTGATGGAAACCGCGCTGTTCAATGCCGGCATTCCTTACCGCGTCTACGGCGGCCTGCGGTTTTTCGAACGGGCTGAAATCAAGCATGCGCTGGCTTACCTGCGCCTGCTCGACAACCCGAACGACGACACCAGCTTCATGCGCGTGGTGAACTTTCCGCCGCGCGGCATCGGCGCCCGCACCATCGAGCAGTTGCAGGATATTTCACGCGCCTCGGGCTGTTCGCTGCACGACGGCGTGAGCGCAGTGCCGGGCAAGGCCGGCGCCAACCTGGGCGCCTTTGTGGCCAGGCTCGATGTGGTGCGCGAGCAGACCGAAGGCGCCACGCTGCGCGAAATCATTGAACTGGTGCTGCAGCACAGCGGCCTGGAAGAGCATTACAAGCTAGACAAGGACGGCCAGGACCGGCTGGAGAACCTGGCCGAGCTGGTCAACGCCGCCGAGGCCTTCGTCAGCCAGGAAGGCTTTGGCCGCGATGCGGTGGCGCTGCCGGTCGATGAACTGGGCGGCGCGGGCCTGCGCCAGTCGCCCGCCAGCCAGGGGCTGGACCTGAGCGCGCCCGTGCTCGACCAGCCTTCGCCCGAACTGCTGGCGCCCGACCTGGAGACCGGTGAAACCCTGTCGCCGCTGGTCGCCTTCCTGACCCATGCCGCGCTGGAGGCGGGCGACAACCAGGCGCAGGCCGGCCAGGATGCGGTGCAGCTCATGACGGTGCATTCGTCCAAGGGGCTGGAATTCGACTGCGTGTTCATCACCGGCCTGGAGGACGGGATTTTTCCGCATGAAAATGCCCTCAGCGATGCCGGCGGCATCGAGGAGGAGCGCCGCCTGATGTATGTCGCCATCACCCGGGCTCGAAAGCGCCTGTACCTGAGCCATTCGCAGACCCGCATGCTGCACGGCCAGACGCGCTACAACCTGAAAAGCCGGTTTTTCGACGAACTGCCCGAGGCCGCGCTGAAATGGCTCACGCCGAAGAAGCAGGGATTTTCTTCCGGCCTGGGCGCGGGCAGCTGGGGCGGTGGTGGCCATTCAGGAGCCGGCAGCGCCCGTGGCGACTGGGCCAGCAATGTATTTGCTTCTCAATCGGGCGGTGCGGAGCGTTTGGCCAGCCCGCCGGTGCCGGCGCAAAAGAGCGCGCCTTCGCATGGGCTGAAAACCGGGATGAATGTGTTCCATGCCAAATTTGGCGAAGGCAAGGTTCAGATGCTCGAAGGCAGCGGCGACGATGCCCGCGCGCAGATCAACTTCACCCGCCATGGCGTGAAGTGGCTGGCGCTCAGCGTGGCCAAGCTGACCGTGATTTAGCGCGGGGGCGCTCCGGGGTCAGGCGGGTTCGTCGGCAAGCGGCTCGTCCGACTCCGAGAAACTGTCGCGGAAGGTGAAATAGATCGAGGTGAAGAACATCGCCACGATCACCAGCGCCACCGGAAACATCGCCACCGTGGCCAGCATCGGGTTGCCCAGCAGCGTGGCAATCAGCGACACCACGATAGCCGCCGCCACGAACACGCCGGTCCAGGCCAGGCCGAAGACGGTGAAGGCGCCAAAGTTCCTGTAGCAGGCCATGGCGCTGAAAAACAGGCTCTTGACCGGCGACACGCCGTGCCAGTGCACCAGCGCCGGCGCATGCCAGAACAGCAGCGACAGCGGCAGGTACAGACCCATCGCCACCCACATCGCCAACTGGAAGCTGTCCTGCAGCACCAGCTCCTCGGTGATCTTGCCACCCACCAGGTACAGGCTGGCGAACTGACCGCCATCGATCAGCGCCGAAATGCCCATCAGCGCCAGGAAACCGGCCGCATACAGCGCGCCCAGCACCATCATGGCCCGCAGCCGCTGCTGGCCGGCGCGAAACGCGCTGATCAGGATCGAGGGCATCGGAAACTTGCCCTTGGTCGCTTCCTGAGTGGCCGCCATCAGGCCCAGCGTGGCGGCGGGCAGCAGCGCCAATGCCAGCGCAGCGCCGATGAAGGGCACCAGCGTGGCAACCGACAGCATCGCCATGAACATGAAGAACAGGCCGGCCATGGCCAGCGGCTGCTTGACGAAGGTCGTGATGCCCAGCTTGACCCAGGTCAGGCCGGTGCGGGCGGGAACAATGTTCAGTTTCATGGGATGGGCTACAAGAGGTAGGGCTGGGCCAGCCGTTCGCGCAGCACGCGCTCGAAATGGCCGGGGTCGTGGGCTTTGAGCATGGCGGCATCGCGCGGCAGGTAATAATCCCACAGCCGCGACACCCAGAAACGCAGCGCGCCGGCGCGTTGCAGGGCGGGCAGCAGCGTGCGTTCGGGCGCCGTCAGGGGCCGGACCCGCTGGTAAGCCGCCATGAAGGCATCGGCGCGCGCGGTGTCCTGCCGGCCGCTTTCCAGGTCGATGCACCAGTCGTTCAGGCAGATGCCGATGTCGAACAAAAAGGTGTCGCAGCCGGCAAAGTAGAAATCGAAAAAGCCCGTGAGCTGGCCGTTTTCGAACATGACGTTGTCGCGGAACAGGTCGGCATGGATGACGCCGCGCGGCAGTCTGCGGTAGGCGGGCGACGCGGCCACATGGTTCTGGTACGCCAGTTCGCCCAGGATCAGGCGGCGCTGCTCGTCGCCCAGGTAGGGCAGCACCACCGGCACGGTGTCGTTCCACCAGGCCAGGCCGCGCAGGTTGGGCTGCTGGCGCTCGTAGTCCAGCCCGGCCAGGTGTAGCCGGGCCAGCATGTCGCCGACGCCGGCGCAATGCATGGGCGTCGGCGCCAGCTCGCTGTGGCCGCGCAGCTTGTTCACCACGGCGGCGGGCTTGCCCTTGAGGCGGTGCAGCAGGCTGCCCCGGGCATCGGGCGCCGGGTCGGGCACCGGAATGCCGCGCGTCGCCAGGTGCTTCATCAGGTGCAGGTAAAACGGCAGCTGCTCGAAGCTCAGGCGTTCGAACAGCGTCAGCACATACTGGCCCTGGTCGGTGTCGGCGAAATAGTTGGTGTTTTCGATGCCGCCTGATGCGCCCTTGAGGTGCTGCAGTTGACCCAAATCTAGAAAGCGCAAGAACGCTGCAGCCTCGTCAAACGAGACTTCGGTGAATACGGCCATGCGTGAAACTGAACCCTGTGCTGGAAAAAAGGAAAGGCTAGAACTTGAGCACGTTCCAGACGCGCGAGCCGTTGGTGTCGTTGCTGGTGGCAGCCGGTGCCGTGCCGCGGGCGCCTTCGGGCGGCTTGACCTCGTAGGCCGCGCCGCCGGTCTTGGGCTGCACCGTGATTTGCTGCGTTTCGCCGCCGACGCGCAGCTCGTCGATGCGGGTGCCGGCATCCTCGTTGCGGATGCGCTCGATCTTCCTGTCGGGCCGGGCTGCCTTTTCCCGCGTCGCCGCCTCGGCCGGTGCCGGCGTTTGAGCCACGGCCGCAGCCAGCGGCAGCGCTGCAAGGGCAGCGGCAAATAGAAGGCGAGGGGCGGTTTTCATGCCTGCATTGTAGGCGTGCGAAACCGCGCCCACGCAGGAATAAAAGGCCATTTCTCCTTGCAAAATGGTCTTTGAAGGCCGGGGCCAGTGACTTGTCCGGACCCCGCCGGCTGGCTGGTTTGCCGGGCAGGAAGCGCCTGGCCAATATCCCCGACAATCTCGCCCTATGACCCTTGAGAAAAAAACCTTGCTGCTGGTCGATGGCTCCAGCTACCTGTACCGCGCCTTCCATGCCATGCCCGACCTGCGCGCCAGCCCGGGCGACTCGGCCAGTCCGGCGACCGGCGCCATTCGCGGCATGATCAACATGATGCAGAAGTTGCGCAAGGACGTGCGCGCCGACTATGCGGTGTGCGTGTTCGATGCCAAGGGCCCGACCTTTCGCGATGCGCTGTACCCGGAATACAAGGCCCAGCGTTCGGCCATGCCCGACGACCTGCGCAGCCAGGTCGAGGCGATTCACGAAGTGGTGCAGCTGCTGGGCTGGAAGGTGCTGGCCGTGCCCGGCGTGGAAGCCGACGACGTGATCGGCACGCTGGCCTGCATGGCCTCAAGCCAGCGCATCGAGGTCATCATCTCCAGCGGCGACAAGGACCTGAGCCAGCTGGTCGACGAGCACATCACCGTCATCGACACCATGAACGACCGCCGCCGCGACCTGGCCGGCGTCGAGGCCGAGTTCGGCGTGCCGCCGCGCCTGATGGTCGATTACCAGACGCTGGTCGGCGACGCGGTGGACAACGTGCCGGGCGTGCCCAAGGTCGGGCCCAAGACCGCTGTGAAGTGGCTGCTTCAATACGGCTCGCTCGATGCGCTGGTGGCCCGGGCCGACGAGATCAAGGGCGCCGTCGGCGAGAACCTGCGCAAGTCGCTGGACTGGCTGCCCAAGGGCCGCGAGCTGCTGACCATCAAGAAGGACTGCGACCTGGCCGAGTACATCGACGGCCTGCCTGCTATGGATTCAATAGCTATAGGAGCACAGCAGACAAGCGCATTGAGGGTTTTTTATCTGAAATATGGCTTCAAGGGACTGGTCGCGCAGATCGACGCCGAAACCACGCCGCCCGAGCTGGTCGGCGGCCCGGAGCGGCGCAAGCCGCGCGCCCCGGCGGCCTCGCCCGGTTCGCCTGGCCTGTTCGACGACGACGAGGCTGCGCTGCCGGAGACGACGCCGCTGGCGGGGCGCGCCAGCAACCTGCTGTACGACACCGTCCTTACCTGGGAAGCCTTAGAAGGCTGGATGGCGAAAATCGAGGCCGCCGAGCTGGTCGCGCTCGATACCGAAACCACCTCGCTCGACGAGATGCGCGCGCAGATCGTCGGCCTGAGCTTCAGCGTCACGCCCGGCGAGGCGGCCTACATTCCGCTGACGCACGACTACCCCGGCGCGCCCGCGCAGCTGCCGATCGACGAGGTGCTGGCCCGCCTGAAACCGTGGCTGGAAAACCCGGCCCGCCCCAAGCTCGGCCAGAACGTCAAGTACGACCGCCATGTGTTTGCCAACCACGGCATCGAGGTGCAGGGCTATGCGCACGACACCATGCTGCAGAGCTATGTGCTCGAAGTGACCAAGCCGCACGGCCTGGCCAGCCTGGCCGAGCGCCATGTGGGCCGCAGCGGCATCAGCTACGAAGACCTGTGCGGCAAGGGCGCCAGCCAGATCAGTTTCAGTCAGGTCGAGATTGCCCGGGCGTCGGAATACTCCTGCGAGGACTCCGACCAGACGCTCGATGTGCACCGCGTGCTGTGGCCGCAACTGCAGGCCAATGAAAAACTGGGGTTCATCTACCAGCTGGAAATGCACAGCAGCGAAGCCCTCTTTCGCATCGAGCGCAACGGCGTGCTGATCGACGCGCCCATGCTGGCCAGGCAAAGCCATGAACTGGGCCAGCGGCTGCTGCAGCTGGAAACCGAGGCCTACGAGATTGCCGGCCAGCCCTTCAACCTGGGCAGCCCCAAGCAGCTGGGCGAGATTTTTTTCGACAAGCTGGGCATGCCGGTCATCAAGAAAACCGCCACCGGCGCGCGCAGCACCGACGAGGAAGTGCTCGAAAAGCTGGCCGAGGACTATCCGCTGCCGGCCAAGCTGCTGGAGCATCGCTCGCTCTCCAAGCTCAAGGGCACCTACACCGACAAGCTGGCGCAGCTCGCGCTGCCGCGCACCGGGCGCGTGCACACGCACTATGCGCAGGCCGTCGCCGTCACCGGCCGGCTGTCGAGCAATGACCCCAACCTGCAGAACATTCCGGTCAAGACGCCCGAAGGCCGGCGCGTGCGCGAAGCCTTCGTCGCGCCCGCCGGCAGCGTGATCGCCAGCGCCGACTATTCGCAGATCGAGCTGCGCATCATGGCGCACATCAGCGGCGACGAGTCGCTGCTGCATGCCTTCACCGCCGGGCTGGACGTGCACCGGGCCACGGCCGCCGAGGTGTTTGGCGTGGCGCTGGAAGAAGTCAGCAGCGAGCAGCGCCGCTATGCCAAGGTGATCAACTTCGGCCTGATCTACGGCATGAGCAGCTTTGGCCTGGCGCGCAACCTGGGCATCGAGACCAAGGCCGCGGCCGCCTACATCGACCGCTATTTCCAGCGCTACCCCGGCGTGAAGCACTACATGGACTCGACCCGCCAGCTGGCCAAGGAGCAGGGCTACGTCGAGACCGTCTTTGGCCGGCGCCTGCTCTTGCCCGAGATCAACTCGCCCAACGGCCCGCGCCGCGCCGGCGCCGAGCGCGCCGCCATCAACGCGCCCATGCAGGGCACCGCCGCCGACCTGATCAAGCTCAGCATGGTGAAGGTGCAGGAGGTGCTCGACCTTGAGCAGCGCGGCACGAAGATGATCATGCAGGTGCATGACGAACTGGTGTTCGAGGTGCCCGAGGCGGAAGTCGAATGGGTGCGCACTGAAGTGCTGCGCCTCATGGCCGGCGTCGCCGACCTAAAGGTACCGCTGCTGGCCGAGATCGGCTTCGGGCCGAACTGGGAACAGGCGCACTGAGCGGCGGCGCAGCGCCCACCGGCCCGGTCACTGCCACAGGCCGGGCTTGTTGACCATCAGGAAAAAAATCACCGCCATCGCCGCGAAGGCCGGGTAGCCCAGCCGCTCCCACCAGCGGGCGTAGCGCCAGTAAAGCGGCGGCAGTTCAGCCTGCGCAGCCTCTGCCTGCTGCGCCATGGCCGCCATGCGCAGCTGCAGCCAGAGCACCGGCAGCCAGCAGGCGCCGGACAGCACATACAGCGCCAGCGACGCGGCCAGCCACGGCGTGGTCAGCGGCCAGCCGGCCAGGTGCGCCAGCACAAAGCCCGACGCCGGCTGCACCACGGCGGTCGGCGCGGTGAACCACCAGTCGGCCCGCACCACCAGCCGGCTGACCACCGCCTGCGCCGGCAGGCTGCCGCTGCGGTTGGCAAAGAACATGAAGTACGCCGTTCCCAGGCCGGTGCCGACCATCAGCACGCTGGAGACGATGTGAAGCCATTTCACGACAAGGTAGGTGTTCATCCGCAGGCATTCTTTCAAAGGGTTCGGCCGGACCGAAGGCTGCCGCCAGCATGGCCGGCCCGCGCCGCCCGGAACGTGCGCCGCCAGCGGATGACGGGCGAGGGCAACAAGGCGTGGCGCTGTAGGAAAGGCCGCACGGCGGGCATTGGCGGGCAGGCTCGGCAGGAAAACGCCTGGCCGCATAGACTTCGTGGCTTCACTTTCATCACTTTTTCACAGGACCCATCCATGCTCAACCAGGACCAGAAAAATGACTTCAACGCCTTGCTGCCGGGCGATTCCACCGAAGCCGGCGCCAGCCGCCGCACCGCGCTGAAGGCCGCGCTGGGCGTGGGCTATGCGGCGGCGGCCATGCCGCTGATGGCGCAGACCGCCATCAAGACATCGGCAGAAGGCCTGCGCACCGGCCAGACCACGTTCGAGGTCAATGGTTTCAAGGTGCCTGCCGTGTATGCGGCGCCGGCCGGCAGGACCAACTTGCCGGTGATTTTGATCGTCCAGGAAATTTTCGGCGTGCATGAATACATTGCCGACACGGCCCGGCGTTTTGCCCGGGCCGGCTACCTGGCCATCGCGCCCGAGCTGTATGCCCGCCAGGGAAATCCGCTGGACTACACCGAGGCAGCCAAGCTGATGGCCGAGATCGTTTCCAAGGTGCCCGATGCGCAGGTCATGGCCGACCTGGACGGCGCGGTGCAATGGGCGGGTGCCAACGGCGGCAACCTGCGCAAGGTGGGCATCACCGGCTTTTGCTGGGGCGGCCGCATCACCTGGCTGTATGCCGCGCAGAGCCCGAACGTCAAGGCCGGGGTGGCATGGTACGGCCGGCTGGTCGGCACGCCTTCCACCCTGACGCCCCGGCATCCGCTGGAACTGGCCGCGAGCCTGAAGGCGCCGGTGCTGGGCCTGTATGGCGGACAGGACAGCGGCATTCCGCTGACGACGGTCAACCAGATGAAGGACGCGCTGGCCGACGCCGGAAAAAAAGGCAATGCCGCCGCCCGGGCGTCGGAGTTCGTGGTGTACCCGTCGGCCCCGCATGCCTTCCATGCCGACTACCGGCCGAGCTACCGCCCGGAAGCCGCGCAAGACGGCTTCAGGCGCGCCCTGGCCTGGTTCAGTCTCCATGGCGTCGGCGATGGTTCTATGCCGGCGGCCTGACAGGCGGCGCGCCGGCTTTTCGGGCCGAGGGGCGCGGCAGGCTGGATAATGCAAAGCGTTCCGGGCTGCGGCATCGCTGTCGAAGCCCGGGATTTTTTTGCATTCATTCATCATTCAGGGCTCTGGCCCAATCAGGACGGGCGCAAGCAGCTATGGTTTTAACGGCAATCTTGTTGGGGACACTGGCTGCCGGCATCGGCAGTGTCTGGCTGGCGGCACTGCTCAGCTTTGGCGCGCTGGCGCGCTACACCCAGCACATGCTCAGCCTGGCGGCCGGCGCGCTGCTGGGCACCGCCTTCATGCATTTGCTGCCCGAGGCGTTTGAAAGCCAGATCGCGCCTGACGATTTGTTTGCCACGCTGCTGGTCGGCGTGGTGTTTTTCTTCCTGCTCGACAAGGCCGAGCTGTGGCACCACGGCCATGAACACCATGCGGTTGAAGCGGGCCATGCGCATCACGATCATCATCATCACGCGCATGCGCATGCGCATGCGCATGACCATCCGCCGGGCGGCTGGGCGATCCTGGCCGGCGACAGCGTGCATGCCTTCGGTGACGGCATCCTGATTGCATCGGCCTTCATCGCCGACATGCGCCTGGGGTTTGTCGCCGCCCTGGCCGTGCTGGTGCATGAAGTTCCGCACCACATGGGCGACCTGATCGTGCTGCGACGCCAGAGCGCCAACAACCGGCGCATCGCCATCGTCAAGGTGTCGCTGGCGGGCGCGGTCACGGCCCTGGGCGGCGTGGTCGGCTATGCGCTGGTCGACCAGCTGTATGCCTATCTGCCGTTTTTCCTGATTCTGGCCGCCAGCAGCTTCATGTACGTGGCGCTGGCCGACCTGATTCCGCAGCTGCAAAAACGCGCCTCGATGCAGGAGACCGCCGCGCAGATTGCCTGGCTGGGCATTGGCATCGGACTGGTCATGCTGGTCAGCGAAATCGTCCATTCGCACGGATAACGCCAGGCCCGGCTTGTCGGCCTAAGGATGACAGCTGGCAGGCCTGCCTTCCTATAGCCGGCATGGCGTCACCTGGTCATGCTCGGCTGATTCCTCAGGAGATCACCATGAACATGCCGATCTTGTGTGGCCAGCCCCGCATCCGTGGCACGGCTTTCAGCCCGGGGCTGGCGGTCCGGCCGGCCGCCAGCGTCTACCTTCTTCCCAAGCGCACCACGGTGGCGCGCAAGGAGAAGCTGGAAAAGCAAAAGCAAAGGCACCAGACCGAAAACAGCAATGCGCATGACTTTCCGCCGGTTCTTCCCAGGGATGAGGCGAACCTTGACGACGACGGCGTCATGGGCGAAGCGGACCGGCCTGAGCCGCCGTCGGACAAGCCCGAGGCCTGAAATGGCGGGGCTGTCTGTTTTTTTTCCATGCGCCTGCAGGCCAGCCGCCTGGGCGCCCTTTGTTGTCAGAAGGAGACCTAGCTAGATGCCGATCAATCCTGATTCAGCAGGCGCCAAGGCGGAGCCCACGCCTGCCGAAAAGCCCTTTTCCCCGCCGGAGGTGTCTGAAGAGGGCGGCCATGATGCGCGTGACGAGGAGAACTCGGACGATGCGCTGGCCAACCATGCGCTGGACGAGCAGACCACCATCGCCCGGCCGCCGCTGGGCAACTGATTCCCTTGGCGAATCAGCCCGGCATGTCGTTGTTTCGCCTTGCTGTGCGGTGGCACTGACTGCGGATTCGCGTTCCATCCGGACTGATTGACAGAACGGACAAGCTGTTCACTAATTTTCACATGCGGGACGCAGGTCCCGAGGAGAGCGTTCATGGCAACCCCGACAGACGATTCGAACAGCGACGCCGGCCCGGCCGTGCCGGATGGCCTGGCCGCCAGCCACAAGCCGAAAGTGCCGCGCAGCCACGGCTACCTGGGCGACGATGTGCCCGGGCTGGTGCCGCCCAGCCGGCGCAACCAGGGCGACACCGGCATCGCCAGCGACGCGCCCGAAGCCGGCGGCGAGCTTGATTTTGACGACGGCAACATGTGGGACCGGGGAAACACCGCCCGCACCGGTGGCACCTGGACTGCGGAAGGCGCCGACAGCGCGCCGCTGGGTCCGCCGGCCGAGGTATTTTCCGATTCCAATCAGCCCAGTGACCAGAGCGACCGGCCCGAAGGCGCCAAGAGCGACGGCGAAACGGCATGAATCGCTTGGTCTCCAAGGTGGTCGCGCCTCAAAAACCCTGCGCCTGCCGATTGGAGGTTGAGCGATGCTATGCAATAAATAGCATTAGGCGAAGGTTGGCAAACGGCTAGGCTCGGGGTTTATCAAAAATGTCGATGCGCTGGGCCTTGGCAAGTCTGGGCTCGAAGCTGCTTTCAGCCCGACAGGCCTTCGAACACCGCGGCCGGCCGTTGCCCGGCCAGCGCCTGCAGCAGGTTGGAGGTGGCCAGCACGGCCATCGCATGCCGGGTTTCCAGCGTGGCCGAACCGATGTGCGGCAGCGCCGTCACCTTGGGATGGGTGCGAAGCGGCGAGTCCAGCGGCAGCGGTTCGGTGGCGAACACGTCCAGCCCGGCGGCGCGCAGGCTGCCGTGGTCCAGGGCTTGCAGCAGGGCGGTTTCGTCCACCGTGGCGCCGCGCCCGCCGTTGACGAAGATCGCGCCCGGCTTCATCAGGCCGAACTCGCGCGCGCCCATCAGCCCCCGCGTGGCGGGCGACAGCGGCAGCACGGCGGCCACGATGTCGGCCCGCGCCAGCAGTTCATCGAGCGGCGTGTGCGCGGCCTTGCCGGAGAGGTCCGGGGCGTCGCTCGCCAGATCGACCGCACGGCGGCTGTGGTAGAGCACCGGCATGCCAAAGCCCAGCGCGGCGCGCCGGGCCACGGCCTGGCCGATGCGGCCAAAGCCCAGCAGGCCGAGCGTCTTGCCATGCACGTCGGTTCCGAAAAGGTCTTCACCGATGTTGCGTGTCCAGCGGCCTTCACGCACCAGGTTGGCCAGCTCGACCAGGCGGCGGCTGGTGGCCATGATGAGCGAAAACACCGTGTCGGCGGTGGTCTCCGTCAGCACGCCGGGCGTGTGGCACAGCATGATGCCGCGCGCGGACAGCGTCGCCAGGTCATAGTTGTCCACGCCGACCGACACGCTGGAAATGATTTTGAGCTGCGGTGCGCCGGCCAGCAGCGCCGCATCCACCTTGTAGCTGGAGCCGATCAGGCCCTCGGCCGTGGCTAGCGCGGCGTGAAACGCCGGCAACTGTTCGGGAAGGCGCGGATTGGCCACCGTCACCTCGTGCAGCGCCGCCAACCGGGCCAGCTGGTCGGGCGGCAGTTCCCTGAAAACGAGGACTTTCCTGCGTGGCAAGGCTCCGGCCATGGTCAAAGTCCTGCTTCGATGAGTTCGCCCTGGGTCGGCAGGCCTTCGCTGTCGCCCAGCACCTGCACCGCGCGGGCGCCGATCCAGGCGCCGCGCTTCACCGCTTCGGGAACGCCGCGTCCGTCAAGCAATGCGCTGATCACGCCGACCGCAAAGCCGTCGCCGGCTCCCACGGTGTCGATCACCTCGGCCACCGCAAAGCCAGGCACATGGCCGCAGCCGGCGCTGTCGGAGTCAAACCAGGCGCCTTGCTCGCCCAGCTTGACGACGACCAGCCTGGCGCCGCGCTGGCGATAGAAGCGGGCAATGCCTTCGGCGCTGGTTTCGCCGGTCAGGAAGCGGCCTTCCTCCAGGCCGGGCAGCACCCAGTCGGCGCGGGTCGCCAGGTCGTTGATGGCTTCGCGCATCAGCTCGGGCGTGGCCCACAGCGTTGGGCGCAGGTTGGGGTCGAACGACACGCTGCGGCCGGCCAGGCGCATCAGGTCCATCGCCTTGCGGGCGGCGGGCAGGGTACTGGCCGACAGGGCGGGAAACACCCCGGTCGCATGCAGATGCCGGGCCGACAGCAACCATTCCTGGTCAATGTCATCTACACACATATGACTGGCCGCTGAACCCTGGCGATGGTATTCCACCTCCGGGTCGCTGCCGCCCAGCGCCTTGCCCTTGAACTGGAAACCGGTCTTTTGGGCGGCATCGCACACCACCCGTGAGCAGTCGATGCCTTCAAGCCGCATGGCGGCCAGCAAATAGCGCCCCATGGAGTCGGTGCCCAGGCGGCTGGCCCAGCCGACCTTCAGGCCGAGCCGCGCCAGGCCGATGGCGACATTGGTTTCGGCGCCGGCGGTGCGCTTGTAAAAAAAATCCGCGTCTTCGAGCGGGCCGGGCCGGTCGGCCACCAGCAGCATCATGGCTTCGCCAAAGGTGATCACGTCAAGGACGGGTTTCATGGCATTCTCATTTTTTTCAGGCTGAAAGGCGGGTCTGAACGGCCATGGCGGCGGCGACATGGCGCAACTGGCCGATTTCCCTGCGCGTCACCGCCAGCAGATCGTCGCCGATCAGCGGGTATTCGATGGCCCATGGCACATGGGCCGGCAGGGCGCGCAGCACCGCGCGCCACGGCGCGCTGGAGTCCGCCAGCGGCACCGCCACCCATCGGTGGGGCTGGCGCTGCACCCCCTTGCAGTGCACATAGCGCACCTGCGGGGCCAGCGCGGCGGCGGCCTGCAGCGGGCATTCGCCGGTCCAGTGCCAGTTGCCCATGTCGAACGTCATGCCCAGGAACAGGCCCTGGTCATTGGCCGCGTCAAAAAAGCGCTGCAGCGCAGGCACGGTGCCGGCGGCCGGCGTCTGGTCGTTCTCGATCACGAGTTCGATCCGGGCGGCCTCTAGGCTGTCCCTGAGCGCCATCAGGCTCGCATGCGACGAGGCGCCAAAGCCGCCAATCGCCATTTTCAGCCGGGGCGCGCCCAGGGTTTGGGCGGCATTCAGCGCATGCTGGAGCGCGGCGATGTCCAGCGCGCCGTCAGCGGTCCAAAGGTAACCTGCGCTCGAATACACCATGCGCATGCCCGTGTCGCGAACCGCCTGGGCAATGGCGGGCAGTTCGCTGGCGGCATCGACCAGAAGTTCGCTGCGCACTTCGACACCGTCTGCGCCGGCTTCATGGCAAAGGCGCGTGAACCAGAGTTGCCCATGGCGGCGCACCTCGGCGGCGCCAAAGGCGGTCAGGGAAACCAGGATGGGCGGCGGCGCGGCGGTGCTCAAAGCATCAGTGGGCATGTTGCGAATTCAAAATCTGGCCGAGGAAATTGCGGGTTTTCTCGTTCTGCGGATTGCTGAAGAACTGCTGCGGCGGCGCCTGCTCGATGATCCTGCCGTCGGCCATGAAGATCACCCGGTCGGCCACGCTGCGGGCAAATCCCATCTCGTGCGTGACGCACAGCATGGTCATGCCGTCGTCGGCCAGGCCGATCATGGTGTCCAGCACTTCCTTGACCATTTCCGGATCGAGCGCCGACGTCGGCTCGTCGAACAGCATGATCTTGGGCGTCATGCACAGGGCCCGCGCAATCGCCACGCGCTGCTGCTGGCCGCCCGACAGCTGGCTCGGGTATTTCCTCGCCTGCTCGGGAATGCGCACACGCGTGAGGTATTTCATGGCAATGGTTTCGGCTTCCTCCTGGCTCAGGCCGCGCGAACGCATCGGCGCCAGGGTGCAGTTCTGCAGAATCGTCAAATGCGGAAACAGGTTGAACTGCTGGAACACCATGCCGACCTCCTGCCGCACCGAATCGACGTTCTTGCCGCCGGCCGTCAGGTCGATGCCATCGACGACGATGCGGCCCTTTTGCACGACTTCGAGCCGGTTGATGCATCGGATCAGGGTGGACTTGCCCGACCCCGACGGCCCGCAGACCACAATGCGCTCGCCCGGCGCGACGTTCAGGTCAATGCCGGTCAGCACCTGGAACTTGCCAAACCACTTGTCCACCGCCTCGATGCGGATGATGGGCTCGGCAGCGCCGCCGGCCGGGGAGGGGGAATGCATTGTGTCTGTCATAAAAGCACCGTGGTCCGTCGCGTTTCAAGGATTACTGCAGCTTGGGCAGGTCTGTCTGCAGCCACTTCTGGTAGAGCTTGTTGAGTTCGCCGTTGGCCGTGTTGCGGGCGACAAAGTCGTCCACGGTTTTCAGCAGCTCGTCCTGGCCGGGGCGCATGGCCACGCCCATGACCTGCTGGCGCAGCAGGAATTTGTTTTCAAACGCATTGGCGGGTGCGCGCTTGGCAATCTGCGCGGCCACCGTGGTCGAGCAACCGATGGCATCGACCTGCCCGGACAGAAGCGCCTGCATGGCCGAAGCGTCGTCGTCGAAGCGGCGGATCTCGGTGCCTTCGGGCGCGACGGCGGTCAGCGCCACGTCCTGCGTGCTGGCCCGGGCGACGCCGACGCGCTTGCCTTTCAGGTCGGCCGGCGCCTTCAGGTCCGCCTTCTTGTCGCCGTACAGCACGATGCTGGCGGCCGC
>JAQGMN010000412.1 GCA_028292345.1 Polaromonas sp.
CGACCCTTGCGGTGTTGAATATTCGCCCATTTACTATGACCAGCCACGGAAAATCCTTCAGCAATTGATTTAATCTACAGCACCCATTTTACTTTTCGCTTGCCTCGTCTTCAGGCAAGTTTCACCAGGATCTCCATACCATGGCCGAGCCGCTCCTTGTTGCTAGAAATTCCCTGACGCAATGCGAACTGCTGCCGGCGCTGGCCAACCGGCATGGCCTGATCACCGGCGCCACGGGAACCGGCAAAACCGTCACGCTGCAGACCCTGGCGGAAAGCTTTTCAAGAATCGGCGTGCCGGTCTTCATGGCCGATGTGAAAGGCGACCTGACCGGCATCAGCCAGCCGGGCGTCATGGGTGAAAAGCTAGGCGGCATCCTGAAGGAGCGCGGCCTGGCGCTGCCCGAGCCCCTCGCCTGCCCGGCCACGCTGTGGGACGTGTTCGGCGAGCAGGGCCATCCGGTGCGCGCCACGGTGTCCGACATGGGGCCGCTGCTGCTGGGCCGCATGCTCAACCTGAATGAAACGCAGGCCGGCGTCCTGAACCTGGTCTTCAAGATCGCCGACGACAACGGCCTGCTGCTGCTCGACCTCAAGGATCTGCGTGCCATGCTCCAGCATGTGGGGGACAACGCCAGCCAGTTCACCACCCAGTACGGCAATGTCAGTGCCGCCAGCGTGGGCGCCATCCAGCGCGGGCTGATGCAGATCGAAAGCCAGGGCGGCGACCAATTCTTCGGCGAGCCGATGCTCAACATCAGCGACTTCATGCAGACCGACAGCGCCGGGCATGGCGTCATCAACATCCTGGCCGCCGACAAGCTGATGCATTCGCCGCGCCTGTACGCAACCTTCCTGCTGTGGATGCTGTCCGAACTGTTCGAGCAATTGCCCGAAATCGGCGACCCGGACAAACCCAAGCTGGTGTTCTTCTTTGACGAAGCCCATTTGCTGTTCACCGACGCGCCCAAGGCGCTGGTCGAGCGCATTGAACTGGTGGTGCGGCTGGTTCGCTCCAAGGGCGTCGGGGTTTACTTCGTGACGCAAAACCCGCTGGACATTCCGGATTCGGTGCTGGCGCAATTGGGCAACCGGGTGCAGCATGCCTTGCGCGCCTACACGCCGCGCGACCAGAAGGCGGTCAAGGCGACGGCGCAAACCATGCGGCAAAAGCCGGGTCTGGACATTGAAACGGCGATCACCGAACTGGCCGTGGGCGAGGCGCTGGTGAGCTTCCTCGACGCCAAGGGACGGCCCAGCGTCACCGAACGCGTCTTTGTGCTGCCGCCCGGCAGCCAGCTCGGACCGATCTCGCCCCAGCAGCGCCAGCAACTCATTCAGGATTCGCTGGTCGCCGGCGTCTATGAAAAGGAAATCGACCGCGCATCGGCCTATGAAATGCTCCAGCAGCGCGCAAACGCCGCGGCTTCGGCGGCCACAGCGACCAACGGCGGCGCTGCAGGCCAGTCGGCATCGGGCGGCATGCTGGGCGGCCTGAACGACATGCTGTTCGGCACCACCGGGCCGCGCGGTGCAAAACATGACGGCCTGGCGCAAAGCATGGCCAAGTCTGCCGTCCGCACCATGGGCGGGGCCGTGGGGCGCGAGATCATTCGCGGCGTCCTCGGCAGCCTGTTCGGCGGCAAAAAACGCTGACAATCCGCACCCCGACATAACAAGAAAGTCCTTCATTCATGAGCAACGTCCACCTGATCAATCATCCGCTGGTGCAGCACAAGCTGACCCTGATGCGCCGCAAGAACGCCTCGACGAGCACTTTTCGCACCCTGCTCAGCGAGCTGAGCAACCTGATGGCCTATGAAGTCACCCGCGACATGCCGTTGCAGGACGTCGAAGTGCAAACGCCGCTGGAAACCATGACCGGCAAGATCATCGATGGCAAGAAGCTTGTCCTGGTATCCATACTGCGCGCCGGCAACGGTTTTCTTGATGGTTTCCTGAACGTCGTGCCCGGTGCCCGCGTGGGCCACATCGGGCTTTACCGCGACCCGCAAACCCTGGCGCCGGTCGAGTACTACTTCAAGATGCCGCAGGAGATGGAAGAGCGCGACATTGTCATCGTCGATCCGATGCTGGCCACCGGCAACTCGGCCATCGCGGCAGTGGACCGGCTCAAGCTACTCAAGCCCAAATCGATCAAGTTTGTCTGCCTGCTGACCTGCCCGGAAGGCGTTGCCGCACTCCAAAAAGCCCATCCCGACGTGGCCATCTACACCGCAGCCATCGACCGGCAGCTCAACGAGCATGGCTATATCCTTCCGGGCCTGGGCGATGCCGGCGACCGTATTTTTGGAACAAAATAAGGCTTTTGCGCATAAGGGGCAACTATATATCGCTATTTAATTCATAGCACTTTAATTTGAATATCAGACTGTCCGCTACCGTTTAGACCGAAGCTTTTCATGCCTGTGCCGAAGGAAACCTCCCAAGCCGCCCTGCCCCCGCTGCCATGGCTTGCCGACGGCCAGGCTTTCCCGCCGCTGGAAAAGGCCTGGAGCGTGGCCGATCCGGCACCCGGCCTGCTGGCGGCCGGCGAAACGCTCGATGCCGCCACCCTGACACGGGCTTACTCGAAAGGCATTTTTCCCTGGTTCAGCCTGGGGCAGCCCGTGCTCTGGTGGAGTCCCGATCCGCGCATGGTGCTGCGCACCGATGACTTCAGGCTGCACCGGTCGCTGCGCAAGCGCATCGGTCATTTCATCAACGATGCCCGGTGCGAAATCAGGTTTGACAGCGCCTTCGAGCGCGTCATGCGCGCTTGCGCCAGCAAACCCAGGGCCGGCCAGTCCGGCACCTGGATTGTTTCGGAAATCGAGCAGGCTTACGGGGAACTGCACCGCGCGGGACACGCCCACAGCGTGGAAACGTGGATCAATGGAGAACTTGCAGGCGGCCTGTACTGCGTCAACCTCGGCACCATGGTGTATGGCGAATCGATGTTTGCGCACCAGACCGATGCGTCCAAGATCGCCCTGGCCGCGCTGGTGGCCTTTTGCCGCGCCAAGGGCATCACGATGATCGACTGCCAGCAAAACACCGGCCACCTTGCTTCGCTCGGCGCAGTTGAAATCAGCCGCGAGGAATTTGCTGATCACCTGCGTAGCCATGTGGATGGAAATGCGCCCGCATGGCATTTTGATTCCCTATACTGGAAGGAAGTCCTGAAAGCGACAGCAATTTCATTGACAGCAACACCGTGACGCATCTCAAAGACCTGCCGCTGCACACGTTGCAGTTCTACGCGACGGCCCCCTACCCCTGCAGCTACCTGCCGGGCCGCCAGGCGCGCTCGCAGGTGGCCACACCGAGCCACCTGATCCACAACGACGCCTACTCAGAACTGGTCACCCAGGGTTTCCGGCGCAGCGGCATGTTCACCTACCGGCCCTACTGCGACGGATGCCAGGCCTGCGTGCCGCTGCGCGTGCCGGTCAACACCTTCTCCCCAGACCGCAGCCAGCGGCGCGCATGGAAGCGGCACCGGGCCCTCAGGGCCAGCAGCCTCAAGCTGTGTTTTTTGCCGGAACACTACCAGTTGTACCTGCGCTACCAGAACAGCCGCCATGCCGGCGGCGGCATGGACCATGACAGCATCGACCAGTACACCCAGTTTCTGCTCCAAAGCCGTGTCAATTCGAGGCTGGTGGAGTTTCGCGAGCCCTTGCCCAATGGAGAGTCGGGCACGTTGAAAATGGTTTCGATTGTCGATGTGCTGGAAGACGGGATTTCAGCGGTCTATACCTTTTATGAGCCGGAGGCTGGCGCTGGCTTCGGGAACTACAGCGTGCTCTGGCAGATCGAGCAGGCGCGGCAACTCGGCCTGCCGTTTGTCTATCTGGGCTACTGGATCGCCGAAAGCCCCAAGATGAGCTACAAGCTCGGCTTCAAACCCAACGAGATACTGCTGAACGGCCGCTGGACCGATTCACGAATCACCAGTGCCGGACCCGTATAGATGCACCTCGCGTCATGCAATGGACCCGGATATCAGTTCAGTAATGCGCAGGCTGATTTCACAAGGTAAAATTTCAGGCAGAAAGCCTGCACATGACAAAACCAGAAAGTGATCTTCCCGCCAAACCGACCGTCCAGGTGATCGAGCGCATCTTCACCCTGCTGGACATACTGGCCAACCGCGAAGAAGCAGTTTCGCTCAAGGAAATCAGCGAGCAATCCGGCCTGCATCCTTCCACAGCGCACCGCATTCTGAACGACCTGGCCACGGGCCGTTTCGTGGAAAGGCCGGCGGCGGGAAACTACCGGCTGGGCATGCGGCTGCTCGAGCTTGGCAACCTGGTCAAGGCGCGGCTCAATGTCCGGGAGGCAGCGCTGCTTCCCATGCGCGAACTGCACAAGCTGACGCAGCAGCCCGTCAACCTGAGCATGCGTCAGGGTGATGAAATCCTGTATGTCGAGCGCACCTATGGCGAGCGCTCGGGCATGCAGGTGGTGCGCGCCATCGGGGGGCGGGCACCCCTGCACCTGACATCGGTCGGCAAGCTGTTCCTGGCTTCCGACGATCCCCAGCGCCTGCGCGCCTACGCGACCCGAACGGGTTTGCCCGGGCAGACGCGCAACAGCATCACCGACCTGGCGGTGCTGGAACGTGAATTGTCCAAAGCCCGCCAGTACGGATTTGCGCGGGACAACGAGGAACTTGAACTGGGCGTTCGCTGCATGGCGGCCGGCATTTACGACGACCAGAACAAGCTGGTGGCAGGCTTGTCGATTTCAGCGCCTGCCGACCGGCTCGACGAAAGCTGGTTGCCCAAGCTGCAGGCAACGGCCAACGAGATTTCGACGGCGCTGGGCTACGCTTCAAGGTGAAAATAGCGTTTGCGCACGGTGCGCAAACGTTTTATGCTACAAATACTATAGCATCATAAAAAATGCCTGATGAGGGCTTTTTTGGAAAACCCCTACCAGGCTGATAGATTCAAAATTGCCAACTGCAGGCAATCAACCGTTGATCTGCTTGTCTGAAGCGCTAAGCTTGACCTTCTGGTCCGCCACCGGATTGGTTTCCACCCAGCGCCGCACGCGCTCCGCGTCGCCCAGGCGGCTCAGCTTGCCGGCCGAATCCAGAAACACCATGATCAGCTTGCGGCCGGCAATCTTGGTCTGCATGACCAGGCACTGGCCGGCCTCGTTGATGTACCCGGTTTTCTGCAGGCCGATGTCCCAGTCGGGGTTTTTGACCAGCCGGTTGGTGTTGTTGTATTGAAGCGTGCGGTTGCCGATTGCCACCTGATAACCCGGAGACGTTGACAATTCACGCAGCACCGGATCTCCGTGCGCTGCATTGACCAGCGCAGCGAGGTCCTGGGCGCTGGACTGGTTGCGGCTGGAAAGGCCGGTGGGTTCGGCATAGCTGGTGTCGTGCATGCCCAGCATTTTTGCCTTGGCATTCATCAGGCTGACAAAAGTCGCCATGCCGCCGGGATAGGTGCGGCCGAGGGCATGGGCAGCGCGATTTTCGCTCGACATCAGCGCCAGGTGCAGCATTTCCCCGCGTGACAACGTGGTGCCGACGCTGAGACGCGAACGGCTGTGCTTTTCAGTGTCGACGTCATCCTGCGTCACCGTGATCATCTCATCCATGGGAAGCCTGGCACCGCTGATGATCACGCCGGTCATCAATTTGGTCAGTGACGCGATCGGAAGAACGGCATGCTCGTTCTTGCTGAACAGCACTTCGCGCGTGTCCTGGTCGATCACCAGCGCCACGCTGGACTTCAGTTCCAGCGGATCGATGGCGCTGTGCAGGCCAGCCAACTGGCCAAACGAAGGAATGGCGGGAATCAGGGCCTGAATGATCGAAGGCCGCTTATCGCGGGTTACCTTGGCGACGGTTTCAAAACGTACGCTTTTGCGAGTGGATGCTACTTTTTTGGACGCAGTAGATTTTTCAACATGGGGCTTCTTGACAATTGCTCGCTTGGACGACGATTTTGCCGGAGCGGCGTGGGCAGTCGGTGCTGCCAGCGCAAACGATAAGGCAAAGAATCCCACGATTTTTAGTGCGCCACTCAAAAGCTGTTTCGACATGGTGAATAGTGCCTGTTTTGGTTGCGATATAGAAAGAGGGTGAAGTGTATAGAAATAGAAAAAGTCACGCAATATCAGGAGCTTGCGTGACTTTCTTAAATAATCACCAGAAACTCTGGCTTTGGCTTTTAACCGTGATTCTGGCGAATTCTAAGTCCTTGAATTTAAAGGATATTGTTAAAGAACACTTCAATCAACCCTGCGCGGCGACCCTGTCAGCTTTACTTTGAAGTTTATTCAGGGCGCTTAAATAAGCTTTGGCCGACGCCACCACGATGTCAGGATCGGACCCTACGCCATTGACGACGCGCCCGCTGTTTTGTAAGCGCACCGTCACTTCGCCCTGGCTTTCGGTCGAGCCGCTGATGGCATTCACCGAATAAAGCACCATTTCCGCACCGCTTTTGACATGCGTTTCAATCGCCTTGAGCGATGCATCCACCGGTCCGTTTCCATCGGACTGGCCCTTCACCTCTTTTCCGGCAACGGTGAAAACCACGCATGCATGGGGTCGCTCGCCGGTTTCGCTGTGCTGGGACAAGGATACAAAACCATACTGCTCATTGCTGTGGGTGACGCTTTCATCGCTGACGAGAGCAAGGATGTCCTCGTCAAAAATCTCACTCTTGCGGTCCGCAAGGTCCTTGAACTTGATGAATGCATTGTTGATGTCAGTTTCGCTTTCCATCGCCACGCCAAGTTCCTGAAGGCGCTGCTTGAAGGCGTTTCGGCCGCTCAGCTTGCCCAGCACGATCTTGTTGGCGGACCAGCCCACATCCTCGGCGCGCATGATCTCGTAAGTGTCGCGTGCCTTGAGCACGCCATCCTGATGAATGCCGGATGCATGGGCAAAGGCGTTCGCGCCCACGACGGCCTTGTTGGGCTGCACCACAAAACCGGTCGTCTGGCTCACCAGGCGACTGGCCGCCAGTATTTGCTGCGTGTCGATGCCAAGTTCGAGGCCAAAGTAGTCCTTGCGTGTTTTCACCGCCATCACCACTTCTTCAAGCGAGCAATTGCCTGCCCGTTCGCCCAGGCCGTTGATGGTGCATTCAATCTGCCGGGCGCCACCGATCTTCACGCCTGCCAGAGAGTTGGCGACTGCCATGCCCAGGTCGTTGTGGCAGTGGACCGACCAGACCGCCTTGTCGCTGTTGGGAATGCGTTCGCGCAGGTTCTTGATGAAGTTGCCGTAGAGTTCGGGGATCGCATAGCCCACGGTGTCGGGAACATTGATGGTGGTTGCGCCTTCGCTGATGACCGCCTCGATGACGCGGCACAGGAAGTCGGGGTCCGAGCGGTAGCCGTCTTCCGGGCTGAATTCGATATCGGCCATCAGGTTGCGCGCAAAACGAACGGAAAGCTTTGCCTGCTCAAACACCTGGTCGGGCGTCATGCGCAGCTTTTTTTCCATGTGCAGCGCGCTGGTCGCCAAAAAGAGGTGCAAGCGGGCTGAATTGGCCGGCTTCAGCGCTTCAGCAGCCCGGGAGATGTCGCGGTCGTTGGCGCGTGCCAGCGAGCAGATGGTGGAATCCTTGACGACTTCGGCAATCGCCTTGACGCATTCAAAGTCGCCGTTCGAACTGGCGGCAAAACCGGCCTCGATGACATCGACTTTCAGCCGCTCCAGCTGACGGGCAATACGCAGTTTTTCATCGCGTGTCATGGAAGCGCCAGGCGACTGCTCTCCATCGCGCAAGGTGGTGTCAAAAATAATGAGTTTGTCGGTCATGGGAAGTCTCTCGGTTTGAATGAGGTGGGCACCGGTTGCAAAATGCAGCTGGGCTGAGGACAGGTATCAGGAGTCGGGCTTCAAGCAGGTTGCAGTCGCATGGGGATGTCCGGTAAAGAAACCAGCAACCCAAAAAAAAACGGCCCGTTGCTGGTGCAAACGGGCCGTCGAATCAGGTGTACGCGTACGCTACCGTCTCCGCCCGTTGGCAGATAGCAGTAGTGCTAGCGAAATTTTTTTCATCGGATCAATGTACCACAACTCATTGGTGCAGCCCGCGCTCGTCAGGCTCGTCGGTAGAGGTTGAGATCACACTGGTCTGCTGGCCCTTGGCTTTGCGCCAGCCGTACAGCACGTACCCGGACAAGCCATAAATCACGAACAAAGCAAAAATGACTGTCGGCGGATCAATATTGATAATGGCAATGCCAAGTGCCAGCAGCACAATGACCACGAATGGAACGCTGCGCTTCATCTGGACATCCTTGAAGCTGTAGAAAGGCACGTTGGTGACCATGGTCAGGCCGGCATACAGCATCAGGCAAAAGGTGATCCAGCGCACGTCCACGCCCTTGATTCCCAGGTCGTTCATCAGCCAGATATAACCCGCCACCAGGGCTGCGGCAGCTGGGGAAGGCAAGCCCTGAAAAAATCGCTTGTCAATCACGGCCGTGTTGACGTTGAACCGCGCAAGGCGCAAGGCTGCGCAGGCGCAATACACAAAAGCGCCAACCCACCCCCAGCGGCCGAGGCTGGTCAGTGCCCAGACATACGCGATCAAGGCGGGCGCTGCGCCAAATGACACCATGTCCGACAGCGAATCCATCTGCTCGCCAAAAGCGCTCTGGGTATTGGTCAGGCGTGCAATCCGGCCATCGAGGCTGTCGAGCACCATGGCACAAAATACGCCGATGGCTGCCTGGTCAAAGCGTCCGTTCATGGCCATGACAATGGCGTAAAACCCGCCAAACAGTGCGGCCAGGGTAAACAGATTGGGCAATATGTAGATGCCTTTGCGCCGCTTGCGCGGCAGGATTTCCGTCGCCGCTGTCAGATTTTTCTCCCCATCATGCATAAAAAGTACTCCTCAGGCACGACTGGTGCGCGCAAATAGCTATTGAATTCATAGTGCATCAAGTGATGGGGCCAAACAGGCAATTGCCTTGGGAACCGCGGGCCTAGCATAACGGTTCAGGTTGGCGGAACAGAAGCCCCGTTTCCTCGACGCAGGCGTTTCTGCCAAGCGCCATTGAAAAAGCCGCGCAAAGTACTTTGCGCGGCTTTGAAAGAACAGAACCCTAGTGGCCGGAAAGATCAGTTGCGCGTCTGGTCAACCAGCTTGTTCTTGGCAATCCAGGGCATCATGGCACGGAGTTTTCCGCCCACTTGCTCGATCTGGTGCTCGGCATTCAGACGGCGGCGGCTGATCAGGGTCGGCGCACCGGCAATGTTTTCCAGCAGGAAGCTCTTGGCGTATTCACCGGTCTGGATGTCTTTCAGCACGGCGCGCATGGCGTTCTTGGTGTCTTCGGTCACGATGCGCGGGCCGGTCACGTACTCGCCGTACTCGGCATTGTTCGAGATCGAGTAGTTCATGTTGGCAATGCCGCCTTCGTAGATCAGGTCCACGATCAGCTTGAGTTCATGCA
>JAQGMN010000414.1 GCA_028292345.1 Polaromonas sp.
TGCGCTTTTCAATCAGGTGCTTGGCCAGCTTGGCGGTGGTCGTGGTCTTGCCCGCGCCCTGCAGGCCGGCCATCAGGATCACGGCCGGCGGCTGCGCGGCCAGGTTGATGTCGCTCACGCCCTCGCCCATGGTGGCGGCGAGTTCCTTGCTGACAATGCCCACCAGCGCCTGCCCGGGCGAGAGCGAGCCCATCACCTCCTGGCCCATCGCCTTGTCCTTGACGCGGGCAATGAAGTCGCGCACCACCGGCAGGGCCACGTCGGCCTCCAGCAGCGCCATGCGCACTTCGCGCAGCATGTCCTGCACATTGGATTCGGTGATGCGGGCCTGGCCGCGCATTTCCTTGACGAGGCGGGATAACTTGTCGGTAAGGGCTGTAGCCATGAAATGGTGTCCTGAAACGGGCGCTGCGGGGAAGCCAAAGGCCGGAAGAGACCGGGCCAGGCGCTAAACTCTGGGCATGATTTTAGCTTTCAGCGGTGGATGGGGTCTCGGGGCGGCAGCCGGCGCGGCGGCGGCCTATGCGGTGCTTGCACTGGCGACGCCCCGGCTGGGCGAAGGCGCGCTGCGCGCCCTGCTGCTGGCCGCCTGGGGGCTGCATGCGCTGACGCTGGTCGAGGCGCTGCTGGGCACGCCGCCGCGCTTTGGCTTTGCCCCGGCGCTGTCGATGACGGTGTGGCTGGTGCTGACGGTGTATGCGGTGGAGCGCCGGCTGTTTCCGCAGCTCAAGGCGCACTGGACGCTGGCCGGCCTGGGCAGCGCCGCCGTCCTCCTGTCGCTTGTGTTCCCAGGGACCAGCTACCACGTCATTGCCTCGCCCTGGCTGCCGCTGCACTGGGCCCTGGGCATCGCCTCCTACGGCCTGTTTGCGGCCGCGGCCGTGCATGGCTGGCTGATGGTGCGGGCCGAGCGCGCGATCCGCCAGGCCGAGCAGAACGATGCCGGCGTTCCGCTGCTGACGCTGGAACGGCTGACCTTCCGGTTTGTCGAAGCCGGCTTCGTGCTGTTGTCGGCCACCTTGCTCGTCGGCTGGATGTTTGCCGAAACCCTGTATGGCCCGGGCCTGGGCTGGAAATGGGACCACAAGACGATTTTCTCGCTCCTGGCCTGGGCCGCGTTCGCCGGCTTGCTGATCGGCCGCGCGCGGCTGGGCTGGCGCGGCCTGAAGGCCGTTCGCGTGCTCTACCTGGGCGCCGGGCTGCTGCTGCTGAGCTATGCGGGTTCGCGCTTCGTGCTTGAAGTCATCCTGAGGCGTGCATGAAATACCTGCTGGTCATACTTCTGGTGCTGGTGGTTTTCTGGATCTGGCGTAGCGGCCGGCCGGGCCCGAAAAAAGCGGCGCAGCCGGGTCGCTCCCGCGGCAAGCCTTCAGACGGAAAGGAAACCACGGAAATGGTCGCCTGCGGTGTCTGCCACATCCACCTGCCCAGGTCCGAAGCCCTGATCGGGCGCGACGGCTTTTACTGCAGCGAGGCACACCGCCGCGAGGACGGGGCCTAGATGAAACGGCCAGTGCTGTTCTGGCGAAACACAGCAAAAAACGCGGCCGGCGCCTGGGAGGCGGAAACCGCGCAGGGTTCCTTCGGGCGCCTGTGGGGCGTGTTCATGAATGCCCGTGTCGCCATCGCCGCCGGGCTGGTCATCTTGCAGGAGGCGCTGCAGGCCCTGGGCACGCCGCTGAACCACTGGACGCTGGCGGTGTGCATCGCCTACCTGGGCGCAACGCTGGCCGTTCGGCTCTGGGCGCATCCCCGGCCGCCGGGCTGCACGTTTGACGGACTCTGGGTAGGGACCATCGGCGTGGATGTGATGGCGTTTTCGCTGCTCAACTTTTTCCAGGCAAGCCCGCTGAACTACACCCCGCTGTTTGCGCTGCCGGTGTTGCTGGCTTCGGTGCTGGGGCCGATCGTGCTGGCGTGTGGAACGGCAGCCGGCGTGACGCTGCTGCTGCTGGCCGACGCCGCCTGGAGTTCCGTGCAAGGCAGCGCAGAGGTCAACGCGCGTTTACTGCAGGCGGCGCTGAGCGGCTCCGGATTTTTCCTCGTCGCGCTGCTCGCCAACCAGCTGGCCGTGCGGCTGGCACGGGAAGAAACACTGGCCAAGCAAAGCCAGTCGGCTGCGCGCATGCAGATACAGGTCAATGAACTGGTGGTGGCCACCCTCGCCGAGGGCGTGCTGGTCATCGATGGCAACGGTGATGTCCGCTCGGCCAATCCTGCGGCTCGGCGCCTGCTCGGCGCGCAGGAACTCACCTACCCCGCGCCGTTCAAGCTCGCGGCGCAAACAGCCTGGCAGCCCCTGGCCGAGCTGATGCAGCACACTTTTGCGCAGCAGTCGGCGCACGAAAGCCATGTCAGCCTTGTCCATCCGGGACTGAACGCCAGGCGCCTGCAGGTCCGCTCACGCCTGACCGACTCCCGGGACGGTCCGCATGAAAGCATGTGCGTGATGTTTCTGGAAGACCTGCGCGAGATGGAGGCACGCGTCCGCATCGAAAAACTGGCCGCCATGGGCCGCCTGTCGGCGGCGGTGGCGCATGAGATCCGCAATCCGCTGGCCGCCATTTCACAGGCCAATGCGCTGCTCGAAGAAGACCTGCAGGATGCAGGCCAGCGCCAGCTCACCGGCATGATCGGCCAAAACGCCCGGCGACTGGCAAAAATCGTCGATGAAGTGCTCAATATTTCTCGTGCGCAGCAGGAGATTCCCGCACCGCAGTCCACCAGCCTGCGGCTGGACGAAGCGGCACGGCGGATCGCCAATGACTGGGCCCGGCAAAATGCGGCTTCCGGACATTTGCGCATCTTCACCGACAGCGCGAACGCCGAAGTCGACTTTGACGACGACCATTTGCGGCGCCTGATGCTCAACCTGCTCGACAATGCCCTGCGCTACACGAGTGGCGCAGCCCGGGGGCTTGAAGTCAGCACGCAGTTGGTGGCGCCTGGCCAGGCCAGGCTGGCGGTCTGGAGCGATGGCCAGCCGCTGGAGGAAACCGTCCAGGCGCACCTGTTCGAGCCGTTCTTCTCGTCCGAAAGCCGGTCCACCGGGCTGGGCCTGTACATCTGCCGCGAACTGTGCGAGCGCTACGGCGCCCAGATCGGTTACCAGCGGGTGCTGCGGGAAAAGGTACCGGGCAATGAATTTTTCGTCCTGTTCCAGGCGGTTTCCCAGCACCTGCGCGCCGAGCTGCCAAGCATGGATACCGTCCTTGTCTGAAAAAATAATGAATTCGCAAGCACCCGCCCCCCTGCCCGCCCGCATCCTGATCATTGACGACGAGCCCGATTTGCGCACCCTGTATGAGTTGACCCTGCTGCGGCAGGGCTACCGCATAGAAGCCGCCGGCACGCTTCAGCAGGCCCGGGAACATCTCCAGGCGGCCCGCTTCGATGCCGTCATCACCGACATGCGCCTGCCTGACGGGCTGGGGCTTGAACTGCTGCGCGATCTGGCCCAGCAGCAGCGCGCGGAACGCTGCGTGGTGATCACGGCGCACGGTTCGGCTGAAAATGCGGTCGAGGCACTCAAGGCCGGTGCTTTTGACTACCTCACCAAACCGGTTGACCTCAAGCAGTTCCGCAGTGTGGTGGCATCGGCCGTGCAGGAAACCCGAAATGTCAGCCGGGCGCTTGCCAAGACCGATAGCCGTCCCGCGATGCCCGGGGCTGCCGTGCCAGCGCCTGGAAAACCGGCGGACGCGGCGGCCATCCTGCAAAAACTGGTCGGAGAAACGCCTGTGATGCGCGCGGTGAAGTCGCGCATCGTGAAGGTGGCCGGCAGCATGGCGCCGGTGCTGATACGCGGCGAATCGGGCACCGGCAAGGAACTGGTGGCGCGCGCCGTGCATGGCTGCAGTCACCGCGCAACCCATCCCTTCGTGGCCGTCAACTGCAGCGCGATTCCTGAAAACCTGCTGGAAGCCGAGTTTTTTGGCGCGCGCAAGGGAGCCTACACCGGCTCGGGACAGGACCGGCTGGGCTACTTTCAGGCAGCCAAGGGCGGAACGCTGTTTCTTGACGAGATCGGCGACCTGCCACTGGCCATGCAGTCCAAGCTGCTCCGGGCAATCCAGGAGCGCACCGTGCGGCCGCTGGGCTCTCCGCAGGAAGACCTGGTCGATGTGCGCATCGTCAGCGCGACCCACAAGGATCTGGCATTGGGGGTCGAGACAGGCAGCTTTCGCCAGGACCTGTATTACCGGCTCAATGTGATCGAGATCACGGTGCCGCCGCTGCGCGAGCGGCTGGACGACTTGCCGGCGCTTTGCGATGCCCTGCTGGTCAGAATCTGCCAGGAATCCGGTTTGGAGATGCCGGTGCTCAATCCTGCGGTGCTGGCCCATCTGCGTACGCTGCCCCTGAACGGCAATGTCCGCGAACTGGAAAACATCCTGCACCGGGCTGTTGCACTGGGTGAAGACAGCCTGATGCAACTCGATATGCCTCCTGAACAGCCTGAACTGCCTGAACTGCCTGTGGCCATTCCGGAAAACCTGCAGAACTTCCTGGACCAGCAGGAGCGCAGCATCCTGGTCAGGGTATTGCAGGAAACCGGCTTCAACCGCACGGCGGCCGCCACCCGGCTGGGCCTGAGCCTGCGCCAGATCCGCTACCGCATCGCACGCCTGGGAATCACCACACCGGGCCACGACGATGCGGCTGAAGCCCTTGATGACCTCGCCTGACCCCCCCTTGGGCCCGGATACCGGCCTGTGGCGGCACGGCTGGTACCGGCATGCGCGGGCCCTGGTGTCGCCCAACGTCAATCAGCGTCCTGCTGGCGCGCAGATTGACTTGGTCGTGATTCACTCGATCAGCCTGCCGCCCGGGGAGTTCGGCAATGGCAATGTGCAGCGCCTGTTCACCAATCAGCTCGACTGGGATGCGCATCCCTACTTCCAGGGCATCCGGGGGCTTGAAGTTTCGGCCCATTTTTTTATCAGCCGCACTGGCGCTCTATGGCAATTTGCAGGCTGCGACGACCGCGCCTGGCATGCCGGACTCTCCGCTTACCGGGGGCGCAACCAGTGCAACGACGACTCGATAGGCATTGAACTCGAAGGTCTTGAAGGAAGCACTTTTGAAGCGCCGCAGTACGAGACGCTGGCCAGCCTGTGCGCGGCGCTCCTTCAGGCCTATCCGGTGGCGCACATCGCCGGGCACGAGCATATTGCGCCGGGGCGAAAACTTGACCCGGGGCCTGGATTCGACTGGCGCTTGCTGCAAGATTCCCTGGCTTTGCCCCATCGGTATTTCCCCTGACTGGATTGAGGGCATTCTCGTTTTTACCGGCTCCAAGCCCGCGCACACATCCCATGCACCAGTCCTGCAAGCCTTGCCAGTCGAGGCTTTGCAAGCGTCCTCAAAGCAAAACCGGCGCAAAGCCGCGCCAGCGCTCGATCCGTTGCAGAAAAGCCTGATTTCATCAGGCCTGACGCAGGCTTTTGCAAAAAATACGGCTTGATTTGGCGTCGTAAAAAATAATAAAAACCCAGGTTGGGCAGCTACAACACTCGGCGGCGATACACTACCGGTAGTGGTTGCACCGTCTTCAGACACTAGGTATAGTGCCTAACCATCGATCAGCCCATTTGGCCCCGGTCACGGAATTGAAGAAAAAAACACACTGCATCGAAACACTGGTTTTCGACAGGCTTCTTCTTTTGACTGAACCTGCCCATCACTTGTTTAGCACAACAAATTCAGAGGAAATCATGCAAACAGCACCCTACGCCGTGCCCCCTTTATCCAGTGTTCCCGCCAGCAGTTCTGCCCGCACCAACGATCTGCTGATTTCCGGCGCACTGGCCAATTACCAGATCATTCGCCGCAATGGCTCCGTCGTGGCGTTCGAGCCCAGCAAGATCGCCGTGGCCATGATGAAGGCCTTTCTGGCCGTGCATGGCACGCAGGGCGCGGCCTCCGCCAGCGTGCGCGAAACCGTCGACACCCTGACCCAGGCCGTCGTTCGCGCCCTGATGCGCTCGCGCCCCAGCGGCGGCACTTTCCACATCGAGGATGTGCAGGATCAGGTTGAGCTTGGCCTGATGCGCGGCGGTCACCACGAGATCGCCCGCGCTTATGTGCTGTACCGCGAAAAGCACAACCAGGAGCGCGCCAGGCAACTGCAGGCCCAGACTCCTGCGTTGCCGCAACTGCATGTGATGGACGGCGGCAAGCGGGTCGCGCTCGACATCGCCAACCTGCAGGCGCTGATCGAGGCCTCGTGCGCCAACCTCGGGGCCGACGTGAAGCCCGACCCGATCGTTTCGGAAACCATGCGCAACCTCTACGACGGCGTGCCTATCGACGAGGTGTACAAGGCGTCCATCCTGGCCGCCCGCACGCTGATCGAAAAAGACCCCGACTACACCTACGCCACCGCGCGCCTGCTGATGCACACCATCCGCCGGGAAGTGCTGGGCGAGGAAGTCAACCACGAAGCCATGGCGGTCCGCTACGCCACCTATTTTCCGGAATTCATCGCCAAGGGCGTGAAAAACGAACTGCTCGACGAAAAACTCCAGCAGTTCGACCTGGCCCGCCTGGGTGCGGCGCTCAAGCCCGAGCGCGACCTGCAGTTCGACTACCTTGGCCTGCAGACGCTGTTTGACCGCTACTTTTTGCATGTGCGCAAGCAGCGCATCGAGCTGCCGCAGGCCTTCTTCATGCGCGTGGCCATGGGCCTGTCGCTGAACGAAAACGACCGCGAAGCGCGGGCCATCGAGTTCTATGAAATCCTGTCCTCGTTCGACTTCATGTCGAGCACGCCGACGCTGTTCAATGCCGGCACGCTGCGCTCGCAGTTGTCGTCGTGCTACCTGACCACCGTGGCCGACGACCTGGGCGGCATCTACGACGCCATCAAGGAAAATGCGCTGCTGTCCAAATTTGCCGGCGGCCTGGGCAACGACTGGACGCCGGTGCGCGCGATGGGCGCCCACATCAAGGGCACCAATGGCGAATCGCAGGGCGTCGTGCCCTTCCTCAAAGTGGTCAACGACACCGCCGTGGCGGTCAACCAGGGCGGCAAGCGCAAGGGCGCGGTCTGCGCCTACCTGGAAACCTGGCACCTGGACATCGAGGAATTCCTGGAACTGCGCAAGAACACCGGCGACGACCGCCGCCGCACGCACGACATGAACACGTCGAACTGGATTCCCGACCTGTTCATGCGCCGCGTGATGGAAAAAGGCAGCTGGACGCTGTTCTCGCCGTCCGACACGCCCGACCTGCACGACAAGTACGGCAAGGAATTCGAAAAGGCCTATGTGGCCTATGAAGCCCGCGCCGAGCGCGGCGAACTCAAGCCCTCGCGCAAGCTGCAGGCCACCGACATGTGGCGCAAGATGCTGTCGATGCTGTTCGAGACCGGCCACCCGTGGATCACCTTCAAGGACGCCTGCAACATCCGCTCGCCGCAGCAGCATGCCGGCGTGGTGCACTCGTCCAACCTGTGCACCGAGATCACGCTCAACACCAGCGCGACCGAAACCGCCGTCTGCAACCTCGGCTCGATCAACCTGGTCCAGCACCTGAAGGACGGCGCGCTCGACCACGACAAGCTCAAGAAAACCATCACCACGGCCATGCGCATGCTGGACAACGTGATCGACATCAACTACTACGCCGTGGAAAAGGCGCGCCATTCCAACCTGCAGCATCGCCCGGTCGGCCTGGGGCTGATGGGCTTCCAGGACTGCCTGTACGAACTGCGCGTGCCTTACGCGTCGCAAGCCGCCGTTGAATTTGCCGACACGTCAATGGAAGCGATCTGCTATCACGCCTACTGGGCCTCCACCGAACTGGCCCGGGAACGCGGCCAGTACGCCAGCTACAAGGGTTCGCTCTGGGACAAGGGCATCCTGCCGCTCGACACGCTGGACATGCTGGCCAGGGAGCGCGGCGGCTATGTCGAAGTGGACCGCTCGTCGACGCTCGACTGGGATGCGCTGCGCCAGAAGATCGCCACCGACGGCATGCGCAACTCCAACTGCGTGGCCATCGCCCCGACCGCGACCATTTCCAACATCATCGGCGTCGATGCCTGCATCGAGCCGTGCTTCGGCAACCTGTCGGTCAAGTCCAACCTGTCGGGCGAGTTCACCGTCATCAACCATTACCTGGTGCGCGACCTGAAAAAACTCGGCCTGTGGGATGACGTGATGGTGGTGGACCTGAAGCACTTCGATGGTTCGCTGCGGCCCATCGACCGGGTTCCGAACGACATCAAGGCGCTCTATGCCACGGCGTTCGAGATCGAAACCTCGTGGCTGGTCGAAGCCGGATCGCGCCGCCAGAAATGGATCGACCAGGCGCAGTCGCTCAACATCTACATGGCCGGCGCGTCGGGCAAGAAGCTGGATGAAACCTACAAGCTGGCCTGGGTACGGGGCCTGAAAACGACTTACTACCTGCGCACCCAGAGCGCCACGCATGTCGAGAAATCGACCGTCACGGCCGGCAAGATGAACTCGGTATCGTCGGGTTCCGAAGCGGCGGCATTGGGCATGAATGCACTGGAAAAAGCAGCGGCCGCCGCGCAGGTCCAGATGAGCGCAGTGCCGGCGACCGACATCAAGTTTTGCGCGATTGACGATCCGGGATGCGAAGCCTGCCAATAAGCTGAAACGGCGAACGATGCGGTGAAATTCCCTGCATGATTCGCCCTGGCTTGATGCAAAAACCGGATGCCGTCGAGCAACAAAATTCGAGGCGATGCGAATGAAACCTTTTCATTTTTCATCGCTGCTTTCATAATCCCGAAGTATTGGAATTCTCTATGTTGACCTGGGACGAAGAAGTCACACCATCGTTGCAGACCCCCCTCCCCAGCGACCTGCCAGCCAGCCGCTCTGCGGACCTCCCGCCGCCGCCTTTTGGCCCTTCCATCCAACCCGTGGCTGACGCGCTTGCTCCCGCCACGGCCAAGCGCGTCAAGGCTTCCGACAAGCGCATCATCAACGGGCAGACCGACGTCAACCAGCTCGTGCCGTTCAAGTACAAATGGGCCTGGGAGAAATACCTGTCGTCCTGCGCGAACCACTGGATGCCGCAGGAGGTCAACATGACGCGCGACATCGCACTGTGGAAAGACCCGAACGGACTGACCGATGACGAGCGACGCCTGGTCATGCGCAACCTCGGATTTTTCGTGACGGCCGACTCGCTCGCCGCCAACAACATCGTGCTCGGCACCTACCGCCACATCACCGCGCCCGAATGCCGGCAGTTCCTGCTGCGCCAGGCCTTCGAGGAAGCCATCCACACCCATGCCTACCAGTACATCACCGAGTCGCTGGGGCTGGACGAAGGCGAGATCTTCAACGCCTACAACGAAGTGCAATCCATCAAGGACAAGGACCAGTTCCTGATCCCGTTCATCGAAGCGATTTCCGACCCTAGCTTCAAGACCGGAACGCCCGAGGCGGACCAGACCCTGCTCAAGTCGCTGATCGTGTTTGCGTGCCTGATGGAAGGGCTTTTCTTCTACGTCGGCTTCACGCAGATCCTGGCGCTGGGCCGGCAAAACAAGATGACCGGCGCGGCCGAGCAGTACCAGTACATCCTGCGCGACGAGTCGATGCACTGCAATTTCGGCATCGACCTGATCAACCAGCTCAAGCTGGAAAATCCGCACCTCTGGACCGCCGAGTTCAAGGCCGAGATCAATGCCCTGTTCATGAAGGCCGTCGAACTCGAATACCGTTATGCCGAAGACACCATGCCGCGCGGCGTGCTGGGCCTGAACGCTTCCATGTTCAAGGGCTATCTGCGCTACATCGCCAATCGGCGTGCCACGCAGATCGGGCTGGAGCCGCTGTTTCCGAACGAGGAAAATCCGTTCCCGTGGATGAGCGAAATGATCGACCTGAAAAAAGAACGCAATTTCTTTGAAACCCGTGTGATCGAATACCAGTCTGGCGGCGCCCTCTCCTGGGACTGACAACGCACGATTGACAAAAAGCACAAGGCGCACACCACAATGATTTTTAGATTCGCAATGATCCAGGCCAGCACCCCAGCGTGCGCACGGACCATTGCTCCTGTGTTCGCGGCATGGGGCCCGGTCATCCGAAGGCCCAATGCTGCGAATCGCTTCGCCTGTACCCCAGACGAAGTGCTTTTTGCAAACTGATCGAGGAGAAAACCATGGCAACTGCGAAAAAACCAGCGGCAAAAAAAGCCGCTCCTGCGAAAGCAGCGGCAAAAAAAGTGACGACCGCGACAGCACCGGCGCAAGCAAAAACTGCTGCCGTTTCCGAGCCGGCAGCCAAAAAGACAGCGGTCAAAGCCCCTGTCAAGGCACCGGAAAAAGCGGCTGCAAAGGCCCCTGCGAAAAAGGCAGCGGCTGAAAAAGTGACGGCGGCACCCGCACCGGCGCAAACCGTCGCTGCGGCTCCCAAGCCGGCGGCCAAAAAGGCAGCGGCTAAAAAAGCCGCGCCTGCGAAGGCGCCGGCGAAAACGGCGGCGGCTGAAAAACCAGCCGTGCCAACCGTAGCGGCTAAAAAACCGGCCGCAAAGAAGGCCGAACCAAAGCCAGCCGGAACCGCCAAAGCGGCAAAAAAGCCGGCCGTAAAAAAAGTCGCAAAAGAGGTAAAAGCCGAGAAAAAACCGGCAGCCAAGGCGCCGGCAGCCACGCCAACCGCGCAGACCACCATCAGCCCGCAAGCATCCTGGCCTTTCCCAAAAGGCAGCAAGCCTTAAGTTTTCCGGGCCTTGCGCCTCAAGCCCGATGTTGCAAAACGTCGGGCTTTTTCAATTCGTTGTTTTTCATGCCGGCATGCGCTTGGCGGCTTCATCGTCGCCAGCAGGCCGGTGGCGACCTTCGCTTCAGGATGGCGTCCGCCATCCCGAGACAATGGCGCGGAACAATTCGGCTTGACCTTGTGAATTCCGAAACAGACTTTTAGCTATTATTTTTATAGCCAAATGCGCTTGTCCTGCTTGCGCTAGCCGCTTATTTCAGCCAAATTCAGCGAATAATTCTGCCCGCCACGGCTGGCGATCTTGTGTGCGCCCACGCGGTTCCCCAGCGCCGCGCAACGAACCAGCGGCCAGCCTTGCTCCAGTCCGAACAGCAGCGCGCCACGGAAAGCGTCGCCGCAGCCCGTCGGATCGACCACCGCGCTGGCCTTCACCGGTGGCACCAGGGTTTTCTCGCCGTCGATCCAGACTTCGCAGCCCTCGGCGCCCAGGGTCACCACCAGGCCCAGCACACGCCGGGACAACTCGGCGCACGACAAGCCGGTCCGCTCGCAGAGCATCCGGCCTTCGTAGTCATTGACCGTCACCCACGAGGCCAGCTCAACGAAATGCGCCAGTTCGGCGCCGTCAAACATCGGCAGGCCCTGGCCGGGGTCAAAGACGAAGGGAATGCCTGCGGCATTGAACTGTTCGGCATGCTGGAGCATGGCCTCGCGGCCATCAGGCGAGATCATGCCGAGCTTGATGTCGCTGCGCGCCTCGATCCGGCTGACATGGGCCTGCATCATCGCGCCGGGATGAAACGCGGTGATCTGGTTGTTGTCCCGGTCGGTCATGATCATGGCCTGCGCGGTGTACAGATCCTCGACCTCGCGGACGAATTCGGTGCTGATGCCCTGCGCCCGCATGCGCGCCAGGTAGTCGGCGCCGTCGTTGCCCACGGTCGCCATGGGCAGCGGCGATCCGCCCAGTTGCCTGAGGCTGTAGGCGATGTTGCCCGCGCAGCCGCCAAACTCCCGGCGAAGCGCCGGCACCAGGAAGGACACGTTCAGGATGTGCAGCTGGTCGGGCAGTATCTGCTCGGCAAACCGGCCTTCGAAGCTCATAATGGTGTCAAAGGCCAGCGAGCCGCAAATTACAGAAGACATGGGGTTCTCGTTTCAGTTCAGGGATAAAAAGCCAGGATACGGTAGCCAGCCACCGGCAGGAAGCCGGCTGGAGCCGGAGGGATTGCATCCTGTCCGCCTGCGCCAGCGACTTTCAGCGTCAGCGCGCCTGCCAGTTTCGAATAGGCCGCCAGCGTGGTGGCCGTGGCGCCAAATTCCGCCGGCATCACCACCCGGCGCACCACGGCCCGGTCCTGGGTGTCGGTGAGCGTGACTTCCAGCGCAGGAATTTCAAGGTCCGCATTGCCGGTGTTCAAGAAGGTGAAGCTCAGGCGATAGGCATCGGGGCCGGTCCGGCTGAAACTGGAGTTTTCAATCACCACCCATTGAATGCGACGCAAGGGCCGGATTTCACAGCCCAGGGGACGGCAGATGGCCTGAAGCCAGGGGGCAAGCTGCGGCGCCTGCGCGGCCAGAACGTCTTTTTGCCGCACCGCCCATTGGAGCACCAAGGCCAGCGCCAGCAGCAGGCAAACCATGCCCAGCACGCCGCGGACCCACGGCGACTTCCAGAAATCCTTGCGTCGCGCCTGGCGCACGAAGGCCACATCGGGAAATGCCTGCGAATCCTGCGATACCGGTGAAGCCTGGAATTCAGGCCCGGTAGCCTCTGCACCCGAAGCGAAGGGCTTGAAACCGAAGCCATCGGGCCTGAAGACAGGCTCATGGCGTCCCTCCTCGCTCCCGGCTGGAGAGGCGGCGACGGCTTCGGCACCTGCCGGATGCCCAGCAAGGTGCGGTTTTTCGCCAGGCAAGGAAATGCCAGGCTCGACTTGGCGTCCTGGAGCAGTCGCTGTGTGCTTCGGTTCGGCTTCAGCCGCAGCATCTGCGAAACCTCCGTCCGGCGTCCGGACATCCGGCGCAGCCTCAGGCGCTATCGGAGGAACGCCAGCTGCCTCAGGGGATTCCGGTAACGGGTTGCCAGCATGGTCGGGGACAGAAAACGGGGGCCGGATCGCCTGCGGCAAGGCGGTTTTACCCGCCATGCCTTGCAGTGCAGGAGGCAGTACCCCGGCGTGGCCCGCAACGCCGGTCACCCGATGGAGCGACGCTTCAAACACTTCACCGCACTGGCCGCAGCGCACCCAGCCTTGCGCCACCCTGAGCTGGTCGGCAACGACCTTGAACATCGTCGCGCAGGCCGGGCAGCGGGTGATCTGGCTCATGGGCGCAATGGGTTAAAAAAAAAGTTCCGGAGAAAACCGGGCCGCAGGCTGTATTACGACAGCATGCTCAGAACTGCGCCGTCATCAGGATCCAGCCTTCCTGCGCATCATGAACCTCCAACTGGCAATAAGGCAGGTAGGCGGCCTTCAGCTCATCGGCCTGGCGGTCCAGAATCCCGGCCAATACCAGATTGCCCCCTGCCTGCACATGACCGCACAGCAGCGGCGCCAGCACGCGCAAGGGCGTTGCCAGGATGTTGGCCAGCACGGTCTGGTAACTGCCCACGGCCTGGTCGGGCAGGCCAGTTTGCAGTTGCACATGGTTGGCCTGGGCATTGGCGCGCGTCGATTCCACCGCGGCCTCGTCGATATCGACCGCATCGATCTCGACAGCGCCAAACTTGGCCGCTCCGATGGCCAGGATGCCGGAGCCGCAGCCGTAGTCCAGCACCCGGCCCAAAGATTTTCCGGCATCGCCTTGTCCGGCAATCCAGCGCAGGCACATCCGTGTCGTCGGATGCGTGCCGGTGCCAAAGGCCAGGCCCGGGTCGAGCCGGATGACCTGCGTGGCCTGTGCCGGCGGCTCATGCCAGGTCGGCACGACCCAGAATTCCGGCGTGATCTCGACCGGCGTGAACTGCGACTGCGTCAGCCGCACCCAGTCCTGCTCGGGCACGGCCTGGATCGCGACCAGCTGGCAGCCGGCAAAAAAGTCCTGCGCCTTGAGCAAATTCGCGGCATCTTTCGCCAGCGCCTCGGTGGCGAACAGCGCCACGATGCGCGAACGTTCCCAGCCGGCCTTGGGAGGCGGCATGCCGGGCTCGCCGAAGAGCGCCTGCTCGGCCGGCGTGTGGGCGTCGGCGTCTTCGACCGAAACGCTGAGCGCATCGAGCGCGTCCAGCGCATCGCTCAAGGTTTCCACCTCATCGACAGGCGCCAGCAAAATCATCTCAAACATGGTGTATCTCATTGAAAACGGGACATGCCGGATTCTCCAAGCCAGGGCCGCGGGACTGGCTTTGCCAGACCGCAGGCGCAGCGGCCCCCTCGGGGGGCAGGAAGCCACACGCAGTGGGCGACCGTGGGGGTGCCAATCTTCACAAGCAGGGGCCGCGGAACCGGCTTCGCCGGGCCGCAGGCGCAGCGGCCCCCTCGGGGGGCAGGGAGCCACACGCAGTGGGCGACCGTGGGGGCATCATCTTGCACGCTTGGACAGCCACTCTTCAAGGTAGTGGATGTTGGTGCCGCCGCTCATGAACTTGGCGTCCACCATGAGTTCGCGGTGCAGCGCAATGTTGGTGTTGATGCCCTCGACCACGGTTTCGCCTAAAGCGGCGCTCATGCGCGCCAGCGCCTGCTCGCGCGTGTCGGCATGCACGATGATCTTGCCGATCATCGAGTCGTAGTTGGGCGGCACGAAGTAGTTGGAATAAATGTGCGAGTCCACGCGCACGCCCGGTCCGCCCGGCGGGTGCCAGTTGGTAATGCGCCCTGGCGAAGGGGTGAACTTGTACGCGTCTTCGGCGTTGATGCGGCATTCGATCGAATGGCCCTTGATCTGGATGTCGCGCTGGGCAAAGGGCAGGCGCTCGCCGGCCGCCACCATGATCTGCGTGCGAACGATGTCGATGCCGGTGATCCACTCGGTGACCGGATGCTCGACCTGGACCCGGGTGTTCATCTCGATGAAGTAGAACTCGCCGTCCTCATAAAGGAACTCGAAGGTGCCCGCGCCGCGGTAGCCGAACTTCTTGACCGCCGTGACGCAGCGCGCGCCGATGCGCTCGATCAGCTTGCGCGGAATGCCGGGCGCCGGTCCTTCCTCGATCACCTTCTGGTGGCGGCGCTGCATGGAGCAGTCGCGCTCGCCGAGCCAGACCGCATTCTTGTACTGGTCGGCCAGTATCTGGATCTCGATGTGCCGGGGGTTCTGCAGGAATTTCTCCATGTAGACCTCCGGATTGCCAAAGGCCGCGCCGGCCTCGGCCTTGGTGGTCTGCACCGCGTTGAGCAGCGCCGCCTCGGTATGCACCACGCGCATGCCGCGGCCGCCGCCGCCGCCGGCCGCCTTGATGATGACCGGGTAGCCGATCTGCTTGGCCACGCGCTTGATGAAGGTCGGGTCCGCCGGCAGCGCGCCCTCGGAGCCCGGAACGCAGGGCACGCCGGCTTTCAGCATGGTCTGCTTGGCCGACACCTTGTCGCCCATCAGCCGGATCGACTCGGGCGTCGGGCCGATGAACTTGAAGCCGCTTTTCTCGACGCGCTCGGCAAAGTCGGCGTTTTCGCTCAGGAACCCATAGCCGGGGTGGATCGCCTCGGCGTCGGTCACCTCGGCGGCCGAGATGATCGCCGGCATGTTGAGGTAGCTCAGCGACGATGGCGCCGGGCCGATGCAGACCGCCTCGTCGGCCATCTTGATGTACTTGGCCTCGCGGTCGGCTTCCGAATAGACCATCACGGCCTTGACGCCGAGCTCACGGCAGGCGCGCTGGATGCGCAGGGCAATCTCGCCGCGGTTGGCGATCAGTATTTTTTTAAACATGCGTCGAAGTACCTGGTCTGGCCGGTGGGGCCGGCGTTGCGGCCGGTCTGGCGATATGGGGCAACAGGCCCGATCACTCAATCATGAACAGGGGCTGGCCGTATTCGACGGCCTGGCCGTTTTCGGAAAGAATCTTGGTGACCGTGCCCGACTTGTCGGCTTCGATCTCGTTGAGGATTTTCATAGCCTCGATGATGCAGACGGTGTCGCCCTCCTTGACCACGCTGCCGATTTCCACAAACGGACTGGAGCCGGGGCTCGACGAGCGGTAAAAGGTGCCGACCATCGGCGACTTGATCGCATGGCCTGCAGCTTCCGCCGCTGGCGCCTCGGGCGCGGAGGCCTGCGGGGCCGCCGCCTGGACGGGCTGGCCGGGCACCATGTTCATCGCGGGCTGGTGCATCATCATCATGGGAACGCCGCTGGACTTGACAATCCGCACCTTGCCTTCGGCTTCCGTGATTTCAAGCTCGGACACATTGGACTCTGAAACAAGGTCGATCAGGGTTTTGAGTTTTCTTAGATCCATAGATTCTTTCCAACGGAGTGGAGGCTGGTGTGCGGTTGTTTCGACACGCGGTCTGAACGAGGAGAAAGAAGGCGCATCGGGCCGATCTTTCCTCTTTGTTCGCTTACTTTGTTTTATTTCGCTTTACGGCGCCTATCGGATAATGATTATCCGGCAACGCAGGGTGTTTAGGCGCCAAAAAATCCAAAGTGTACCTCAAGGTGTATCCGGCAAAGCCAGCGGTTCCTGCGCTCCAGGGCAAATCCCGAAGCCGTCAAAACCCGCCCGGCATCGAATTTCCGGCTCCAAGCGCTTCACTCGGATGCGAAGAACGGCGGTGCCCGCATTCGACCGATGATCAGACCAGATGCGTCCACTGCACCAGTTCTTCGGGCGTCACCTTGCCGACCTTGCGGTGCAGCAGCACGCCGGAAGGGCTGAACACCACGGTGAAAGGCAGGCTGCCGGATTTGTTGCCGAGCGACTTGCTCAGTTCCGTTCCCCCCAGGCCCGCCATGCCCACCGGGAAATTCAGCGGACGCGTCTGCAGCCAGGTCCGCACCGCGCTGGGCTGGTCGACCGCCAGCCCCACCACCTGAAGGTTCTTGTCCTTGTTTTCCTGGTAGAAAAAATCCAGCAGCGGAAGCTCTTCGACGCAGGGCGGGCACCAGGTGGCCCAGAAATTCACCAGCAGCAGCTTGCCGCGAAAGCTTTCCATGGGCAGGGGCTTGCCATCGGGCGTGTCAAAGCTCGTGGTCCAGAAAGCATCGCCTGCCGCCTTGACCGAGGGCCCGTTCAGGTCCCCGGAGGGCTGGAATTTCCACCAGGCCGCGCCCGCACCGGCCAGGGCGGCCGCGGCGGCAACGCCGCCATACAACATGTTTCTGCGATTCACTCGTCAAGCTCCGGAAGGGATGGACAGCAATTTTTGCACGGCCGCCAGGTCGCCGCGCGGCGTACGGCCTTTGGCATCGGGCC
>JAQGMN010000417.1 GCA_028292345.1 Polaromonas sp.
TTCATGACATCCAGCTCTGTCCACCTATAAGTGTCTTGGCTGTGGCGTTTCGACAGTACCAAGGGCCAACGATTGCTAAGACTTTGGTTGGGGCGCGACACTTTTATAAAAACGTAAAGTATTTCAGTTGAGATGTGGCGAAAATTGACAAAAAACATTACATAAAATGGCATACTTCGTTCTGGCTTACCCAATTTTCATTGGTGAAAACACTCACTCACTCAGTTGATGAAACGAGTCTCAGGTGTATATAACCGTTCTGAAAAACCTCGTTGCAGAACGTGTCAAAAAAACCCGCTCCGTGCGGGTTTTTTTATCGGTTTTGCTATGAATAAAGTAGCTTCTGGCGCTTGCTGGTCTTGCGCAAAAGGCTTGTCAGGCTCATCAATGGCGATGCCGGCGCAGCACCTGCCCCGGCAGAGGGCCCCCACCGGTTACAACCCTTCACGATGAACAACCTATTGTCCACCCCGTCCCGTTTCCCCCGCTGGCTGGCCGGTGCCATTCTGGCCGCCACGGGCGTGTCCGCCATGGCGCCGGCCTGCGCGGAAGCCAGCCTGGAGCCGCTGACCAACATCCTGCCGGTGCCGGGCAGCGCGGGGCTGGGCGTGGTCACGCATTTCGAGGCTTCGCCCTACCAGGGCGGCGGCAAGCGCTATGACGTGCTGCCGCTCTACCTGTACGAGGGCGAGCGCTTTTTCCTGCATGCCAACCGGGGCGGCGTCAAGCTGAAGCAGGACGATGCCCAGCGCTTTGACCTGTTCATCGAGCAGCGGCTCGAAGGGTTTCCGGCCGACCGCCTGCCCGGCAGCCTGGCCGGCATGGCGACGCGCGACTCCGGCATCGACCTGGGCCTGTCCTGGCGCTACCGCCAGCCCTGGGGCACGGTGCAGGCCGAACTGCTGCATGACATCGGCGGCTTTTCCAAGGGCAGCGAGTTCCGCCTGGGCTACACCTACGACTGGCGTTCCGGCCCGTGGCGCCTGCGCCCCAGCCTGAGCGTGGCGCTGCGCGATGCGCGGCTGAACCACTATTACTACGGCGTGCGGCCCGGCGAAGCCACCCCCGGCCGCGCCGCCTATGCGCCGGGCGCGGGCCTGAACACCACGCTCGGCCTGTACGGCTCCTACGACCTGTCGCAGCGCTGGCGCCTGCTGGGCGGCGTGTCGGCCACGCTGCTCGACCGCCAGGTCAGGAACAGCCCCATCGTGGAGAAGCGCGTGCTGCCCGGCGTGTACGTGGGCGCGGCCTACGACTTTGGCGGGCACCAGCGCGAATGGGCGCAGGACGGCTCGCCGACCTGGTTCAAGCTGCTCTACGGCAAGGCCACCGACGACGGCTGCCACCTGCTCAAGATCGTGACCGCGCAATGCCTGTCGGTGGCCAGCGTGAACCCGACCGGCATCACCGCCCTCCAGGTCGGCAAGCCTTTTCTGCAGAACGTCAACGGCTGGCCGCTCGATTTTGTCGGCTATGCCGGCCTGACACACCACAACGACCGCGGCCTGCAGGCCAACGGCGTGCAGCTCGACCTGTTCATGAAGGCCTTTTATTCCGGCTTTCCGTGGAGCGACCGGGTCAGGACGCGCCTGGGCATGGGCGTGGGCGTTTCGCTGGCCCAGCGGGCGCCGTACATCGAAGCGAGCAGCCAGGCGCTGGACGGCAAGCCCGCCTCGCGCCTGCTCAATTACCTGGACCCGACGCTCGATGTCAGCCTGGGCGACCTGGTCGGTTCGCGCGCCTTGAAGGACACCTTCATCGGTTTTGGCGTGTCGCACCGCTCGGGCATCTTCGGCTCGTCGCGCCTGCTGGGCAATGTCAGCGGCGGCTCGAACTACCTCTACACCTATGTCGAGTCGGCGCTTTGATGCGGCAGTTTTGCTAGCATATTGATAGCTGCTTATGCAAGTTCTGCGTGCGCAAAGGGCTTGTTTGGCTTGAAAAGGGCGGCGACGGGCTTGCCGCCGGGCTGGTGTTGCACATTGCTGGCCGCAATCACGCCGCCGCCCAGGCAGACCTCGCCCTGGTAGAGCACCGCCGACTGGCCCGGCGTGACCGCCCACTGGGCTTCAGAGAACGCCAGTTCGCAGCCGCCGGCCGTGGCGCTGACCAGTTCGCAGGCGGCATCAAGCTGGCGGTATCTGGCCTTGGCGGCCATCGCGCCTGGCGCTGGCGCGCTGCCCGCGACCCAGCTGCAATCCTGCGCGCTGAGCCGGGTCGATTGCAGCCACGGGTGATCGTGGCCCTGCACCACCCACAGCGTGTTGCTGTCCATGTCCTTGCGCGCGACAAACCACGGCTCATGCTCGCCCACGCCGCGCTGGCCGCGCGCCTGCGCCGCCTTCAGGTCGGCGCCCCGGGCCTTCACGCCGCCAATGCCCAGGCCCTGTCGCTGGCCCAGCGTGTAAAAACTCAGGCCGACATGCTCGCCCAGCACGCGGCCCTGGTCGTTCCTGATCGGACCGGGCGCCTTGGCGATGTAGCGGTTCAAAAAATCGCGGAACGGACGCTCGCCGATGAAGCAGATGCCGGTCGAGTCCTTTTTCTTCGCGTTCGGCAGGCCGATTTCGTCAGCGATGCGCCGCACCTCGGTCTTGTGCAGTTCGCCCACCGGAAACAGCGTTTTCGAGAGTTGCGCCTGGTTCAGCCGGTGCAGAAAATAGCTCTGGTCCTTGGCCGGGTCCAGGCCCTTGAGCAGTTCGTGCAGGCCGGTGGCCTCGTTGCGGCGCACGCGGGCGTAGTGGCCGGTGGCGATCTTCTCGGCGCCCAGGCGCATCGCATGGTCGAGGAAGGCCTTGAACTTGATCTCGGCGTTGCACAGGATGTCGGGGTTCGGCGTGCGGCCGGCCTGGTACTCGCGCAGGAACTCGGCGAACACCCGGTCCTTGTAGTCGGCGGCGAAGTTGACATGCTCGATCTCGATGCCGATCACGTCGGCGACGGCAGCAGCGTCCACGAAGTCGATGTTCGACGAGCAGAACTCGCTGTCGTCGTCATCCTCCCAGTTCTTCATGAAGATGCCGATGACCTCGTGGCCCTGTTGCTTGAGCAGGTGCGCGGTCACCGCCGAATCCACGCCGCCGCTCAGTCCCACCACGATGCGCTGCTTGCTGTGTTGCTTGTCCATAGGTGGGGGGATTATCCCCGGCATGGCAGTTTCTTGGTGCAGGCGGGGAATTTGTACCACCAAGTATAAAAAATAGCCGCAGCGCATGCAGCGTTTGCGCGAGCAGCTATCAATTCAGTAGCATTCAGGCTGCCAGGCGGCAGACGTTGCCTGCCAGGGCGGTGTCGCGTTAGAAGGTGTGAACGACGCCAGCCGAAACACCGGACGCGCTGCTCTTGAAGGCCGCACCCTGGTAACCGTTTTTCCAGCGTGTCTGGTCCAGTTCGGCATAGGCGCGGGTGCGTTTGGAGAACTTGTATTCCACAAAGGCCACCGTGCGGTTGAAGCCGTCGTCCACGGCCGCCGTGCGGTTGCGCTTGACCTGGTAGTGCGCCAGGATCAGGTCCACGCTCGCGCCCAGCGGCACGGTGCCCCCCACGCCCAGCGTGCGGTTGCGCGTTTTGGCCGTGGCGG
>JAQGMN010000426.1 GCA_028292345.1 Polaromonas sp.
GACGCCGCGCAGGCCCTGCCGCTGTATGTGCGCGACAAGGTCGCCCAGACCACCGACGAGCGCGCCCGCGCCAAGGCCGATGCGCTGGCCGCCCCGGCGATGCCGCTGCAAAGCTGACAGGCCCTGACCATGAATGCCGCCCTTCAGCCCTTCCAGCCGCTCGAAGCCCGCTTTGAAGCCATGACGCCCGCCTGGCTGCCGGCCGTGCTGCGGGTGGAGCAGAGCGCTTACCCGCATCCCTGGAGCGAGCGCAATTTCCTCGATTCGCTCCACGCCGGCTACCAGGCGCAGCTGCTGGCGGCCGGCCCGGCGGAGCAGCCCGAACTGCTGGGCTATTTTGTCGCCATGAAGGGCGTGGACGAGGTGCACCTGCTCAACATCACGGTGGCACCCGCCTGCCAGCGCCAGGGCTGGGCGCGGGTGATGCTCGACGCGCTCGGCCTCTGGTCGCGCGGGCAGGGCGCGCAGTGGCTGTGGCTCGAAGTGCGCGTCAGCAATGCGCGCGCCCGCGCGGTGTACGAAAGCCATGGCTTTCGCCATGTCGGCACGCGGCGCCACTACTACCCGGCCAGCGCGGCATCGCCCCGGGGCGAGGATGCCGCCGTGATGAGCCTGAAGTTGTGACTGTTGAAGAAAAGCCGCCCACCATGAGCCTGAACCTCGACCCACGCCAGCGCGCCATGCTGCAGGAAATGGGCGTGCGGGTCTGGCAGCCCCTGGCGCCGGTGGGCGACCTGCCGTCTGCTGCTAAAACCATAGCTGTTCATGTAGACCCATCAAGCGGAAAAGCCGGTTTTGGTCAAAATTCCCAGCCTGATGGAGCGTTGGTGGCAGCGGCTGCATCCCCAGCGCCCGCTGCCCGGCAGGACGAGCCGCCGCCCCGGCCCAGCCACGCTGCGCCATCGGCACCGCCTGCACCGGCGCCGTCCGGCCACACTCCGGACGGCGGGGCCCAGCCCGGCTGGCGGCTGGGCCAGGCGCAGCGGCTCTATGCCGACAGCGCCCAGGCCGGCGGCGCGCGCTGGCTGGTGCTGGCGCAGGCCCCCCCGGCCGCGCTGCAGGCCCCGGCTTTCGAGGGCGATGCCGGCCGGCTGCTCGACAACATGATGCGCGCCGCCCGGCTGAACCAGGACGCCGGCGCCGTGCTGTTCGCGCCGCTGGTGCGCCAGACGGTTTCGGGGGCGATGGACGAATTTTCTGCCGCGCTGGCCGCGCTGGTCGAAGAGGCGCGGCCCGACATGGTGCTGGTCATGGGCCGGCTGGCGGCGCAGGCGCTGCTGGCGTCCAGCGAGCCCTTCGGCAAGCTGCGCGGCCAGCCGCATGCGCTGCACGGCTTTAGGGCCGTGGTGACGCATGACGCGCCCTACCTGCTGCGCTGCCCGCACGACAAGGCCAAGGCCTGGGACGACCTGTGCCTGGCGATGAGCCTGGCGGCGCGCGAAAGCTGACCCCGGCGCTTCATACAATAAGGGCATGACCTTTCTCGACATGCTCGGCGCCGCAGAACGCCAGAACCAGTCCATGCTGTGCGTCGGGCTGGACCCCGATCCCGCCCGGTTCCCTGGCCAGTTCAAGGGCGACGCCAGCCGGATTTACGATTTCTGCGCCGCCATCGTCGATGCGACCGCCGACCTGGCCATCGCCTTCAAGCCGCAGATCGCGTACTTCGCCGCGCACCGCGCCGAAGACCAGCTGGAGCGGCTGATGGCGCACATGCGCCGCAGCGCGCCGCAGGTTCCCGTCATCCTGGATGCCAAGCGCGGCGACATCGGCAGCACCGCCGGGCAGTATGCCGTCGAGGCCTTCGAGCGCTACGGCGCCGATGCGGTGACGCTGTCGCCCTTCATGGGCTTTGACTCGGTCGCGCCCTACCTGCAGTACGCGGGCAAGGGCGCTTTTTTGCTGTGCCGCACCTCCAACCCCGGCGGCGACGATTTGCAAAGCCAGCGCCTGGCGTCGGTCGAAGGCCAGCCGCTGCTGTACGAACACATCGCCCGGCTGGCGCAAGGCCCGTGGAACCTCAACGGCCAGCTCGGGCTGGTCGTCGGCGCGACCTATCCGGCGGAAATTGAAAAGGTGCGCGCCGTGGCGCCTTCGCTGCCGCTGCTGATTCCCGGCGTGGGCGCGCAGGGCGGCGATGCCGTGGCCACGGTGCGTGCCGGCTGGCGGCCGGATGCGCCGATCATCGTCAATTCATCGCGCGCCATTCTGTACGCCTCATCTGGCGACGACTTTGCCCAGGCCGCGCGGCGCGAAGCGCTCAGGACGCGCGACCTGCTGCAGGCAGCACGTCCCGGCTCGCTGGTTTCCTAAAACCAGCGCCGCTGGCCCATGGGCAAGAAGGGCAGCACTTTTGCCAGGCCGTCTCGCCCGCTGGCCGCGCGGTACAGCAGGGCACTGCCCAGCGCCGAACCGGCGGTTCGCATCACCCATGACCGGCTGCGGCCAGACGCCATCAGCAAGGCCAGGCCGGCGCCAAGGGTCAGCCAGTGCTCGCCCGGAAAGCTGGGCCGGCTCTCGTCATAGTCCTTGAGTTCCTTCAAGGAGCGAATGCGGGGAACGGTCATGGCGTTTTTCCTTTTAAAGCCCCACCTTAGTGAGCGCCGCGCCCGCCTGCTGTCAGACGCTGCCGCAAGCGCCTGTCTGCACCGGCGCCGCGTCAGGGACTGTTTTTTCCGGGCGGGGCAACCGGGGTTTCCTGTTGCGGCTAATCCTGGCGGGCCACGCTGAAACGGCGCTGCCGGTGCCGCGGCTGCTCGATTTCATCGACGATGGCCACGGCCAGGTCGGCGACCGAGATACCGGCGGGCGAATCGCCCAGGCCGGGCAGCAGGTCGTCGCCGCCCAGCCGGTACTGGCCGGTGCGCTCGCCCGGCGCCAGGGCGATGGGCGGCGACACGAAACTCCAGTCCAGCACGCTTTCGGCCTGCAGGCGCGTGAGGAATTCGCGCGCCGCCAGCGCGCCCTGCCTGTATTCGGCGGGAAACCCGGGCGTGTCCACCAGCTGCACGCCCGGCGCGACGTACAGGCTGCCGGCGCCGCCGACCACCAGCAGGCGCTGCACACCTGCTTGCCTGACGCCGTCCAGGATGGCCTGGCTGCCCTGCAGGAACAGGTCGTGAATCCGCGGCTCGCTCCAGCCGGGGTTGTAGGCGCTGACCACCGCCTCGTGGCCGGCCACCGCCCGGACCACCTGGGCCGTGTCCAGCACGTCGGCCTTCACCACGCGCAACCCCGTTTGCGGCGCCAGCCTGGCCGGGTGGCGCGCCAATGCGGTGACCTGGTGGCCACGGCCCAGCAGTTCGGAAAGAACGGCCGAGCCGATAAAACCGGTGGCGCCAATCAATGCGATGTTCATGAATCACTCCTTGAAAATGAAAGAAGCCTGGAGTCTGATTGCTTTCAAATCAAACGAATAGAGGCTTTAATTCGCTATCATCCTGAAGTAAAACTAATGAAAAGGGTGCGTCATGGACCAACTCAAGCGCATGGCCGTTTTTGCCGAGGTGGTGGCCGCCGGCTCGCTGAGCGCCGCCGCGCGCCGGCTGGGCATGACGCCCTCGGCCGTGAGCCAGCACCTGCGCCAGCTTGAACAGGCGCTGGGGCTGGCGCTGCTGCACCGCTCGACGCGCAGTCTGGCCCTCACCGAAGCCGGCGAGCGCTACCACGCGGGTTGCGCGGCCATGGTGGCAGCGGCGCGCTCTGCCGAGCAGGCGCTGGCCCGCCTGCGCGACGAACCCGAGGGCGAACTGCGGCTGGCCGCGCCCATCGGCTTTGGCAGCCTGCTGGCCCGCGCGCTGGCGCCGCTGCGCCGCCATTCGAAGCTCACGCTGCACCTGCTGCTGGACGATGCGGTGATCGACCTGATTGCCGCCCGCGTGGACGTGGCCCTGCGCGTCGGCGCCCTGGCCGATTCCAGCCTGGTCGCCCGCAGGCTCGGCGGCATGGCGCGCCAGCTGTGCGCCGCGCCGGCCTACCTGGCCGAGCGCGGCTGGCCGGCGCAGCCGCAGGACTTGCTGCGCCACGACTGGGTCGGCAGCCGGCCGCAAAGCCTGGGCTTTGACCAGCTGGCACTGCAGGGCCCGGCCGGCGAGCAGGAAACCCTTCGGCTGCAGGGACGCGTGCAGGCCACGCAGGCCTCCGCGCTGCATGCCCTGTGCCTGGCCGGCTGGGGAATCGGCATGGCCGTGACCGAGGACGACCGCCAGGCGCTGGCCGATGGCCGCTTGCTGCCGGTGCTGCCCGGCTGGCGGCTGGACGACCTGCCTGTGCATGCGGTCACGCTGCGGCGCGGCGAGCAGCCGGCCAAGGTCCGCCATGCCCTGGATTTGCTGGCCAGCCACTTCGGCGATGGCGCGTCAACGGCCCGCGCGGTGCCGCTGGCCGCGCCGTGATCAGCGGCGCTTGAGCAGCCCGCCGAGCATCACGCAAGCGAGCGCGGCCACCAGCAGCGCAATGCCGGCCCACTGCCAGGGCGTGACCGTCTCGCCCAGCACGAGCATGCCGGCGCTCAGGCCGACAATCGGCACGCCCAGGCCGAAAGGCGAGACCCGGTTGGCCGGGTGGCGCTTGAGCAGGCCGGTCCACAGGCTGTAGCCGATGAGGGTGGCCACCCAGCCCAGGTAGGCGATGGACAGCCAGCCGGTCCAGCCCGCCTCAAGCCAGCGCCAGCGCACGGCCGGGTCGTCGAAGGCCCAGGACAGCGCCATGAAGGGCACAACGGCCACCCCGCCGCTCCAGACCACAAAGGCGATGGGCGAGTAGTGGCTGGAGACTTTCTGCACCTGCCGCGCCACGATGTTGGAGGCGGCCCACATGGCGGCGGCGCACAGCGTCAGCGCAAAGCCGGCCACCGTGGTGCCGCTGGCCGCGCCGGGGCTGGCATAGTTGGTGCCGAAGCACGCCAGGCCCAGCGCCGCCAGCACCATGCCCGCCTGCAGCGGCCGGCTGGCACGCTCGCGCAGCAGCACGAAGCCAAAGAGCGCGGTGAAAAACACCTGCGTCTGCAGCAGCACCGACGCCAGCGCCGCCGTCATGCCGATCTTCAGGGCGATGAACAGGATGCCGAACTGCCCGACGCCCTGGAACAGCCCGTACAGCACCACCCATTTCCACGGCACCTGCGGCGGCCTGATGAACAGCGCCAGCGGCAGCAGGGCAAAGGTGAACCGGGCGGCGCCCAGCTGGAAGGGGCTGAAGTCGCGCAGCGCGAACTTCATGGCGACAAAATTCACGCCCCAGACCAGCACCACGACCAGCGCGGCCGCCAGGTCGCGGCCGCTCAGGCGCGTGGCGCTCAAGGCAGACCGCCGCAGCGGGTCAAGGCACGTTCGAGAACGCGTTGGGTCAAGACAAAGAGGGGCATGGCGCCTGCAGGAATGAAGGTCGGGAAGGTCGGCAGCAAGCCGATGGGCTTGCAGGATTATTCCTCACCGGCGGCTGGCGGCCCAGGGGGCGCAGCGGGAGCCGGCCAGAACCGGTTTCATTTTTCCCCGGCCGGGCACAAGCCGTTGTCTGGCGCAGTGAAATTGCCGCCGGATCGTCCAGTGAGCCGCTGCGAATCTGCTAACCTTTTGAAGGTTCAGTTACTTTTTTGAAAGGTTCATTCATGACCCATGACAGCCCCACCCTGGTTCAGACCCAGGAACGACTGGTGAGCGCCATCCGCTCGGAAATATCCGACGCCGAGGAAATGCTGTCGGCCACGGCCGACCAGGCCGGCGAAAAAATCACCCGGCTGCGCAGCCGCCTCGAAAACCGCCTGCGCGAAGCCAAGTTCCGCCTGATCGATGCCGAAGAGGCGCTGCTCGCCCGGACCCGCGAGGCCGCCCATGCCGCCGACAACTATGTGCATGAGTCGCCCTGGACGGCCATCGGCGTCGCGGCGGGCGTGGGCGTGCTGGTCGGCCTGCTGCTGGGCCGGCGTTTGTAATAAGCAAGGCGTTGAATTCAGGGCCGGTGCCAGACCCGGCCCGCCACCCGCAGCATGTTGCCGCCCATCACCCCGGCGATTTCAGCCGGGTTCATCCCGGCTTGCCGCAGCGCCCCGGCCAGCAGCCGCCAGGTTTCGACGGGCGCGTAGCGAATGCCCTCAAGCGAGCCGCCATAGCCGGCCTCCCTGGGCCACCAGTAGGCCGGGTCATGGTTTCCGGGCGGCCTGTCGTCGAGCCCGGGCTGGCCAAAGCCGATGTCCAGCCCGATGCCGACATGCTGCACGCCCACCAGGTCCGCCACGTACGCCGCATGGCGCGCCACATCGCCGGCCGTCGGTGTGGACGTGCCCAGAAACACCGACACGCCCGAGACGCACACCACGCCGCCCGTGGCCGCGCAAGCCCTGATCTGCTCGTCGCTGACATTGCGCCCATGGTCCACCAGTGCCAGCGGATTGGCATGGCTGAAGACCACCGGCTGGCTGGACGCGGCCATGATGTCCAGGCTGCAGCGCCGGCCGGTGTGCGAGCAGTCCATCAGCACGCCGGCGGCATTCACCGCCCCGACCATGCGCCGGCCCAGCGGCGTGAGGCCGCGCTCCACGTCGTGGCAGCCATCGGCCACCGGGTTGTTGCGGTTGTAGGCCAAGTGGATCTGGCGCACGCCCAGGTCGCGGTACAGCGCCACCATCTCCGGCTGGCCCAGCAGCGGCAGGGCGCCTTCCAGGTCGAAGCCCACGGCCAGCACGCCGGCGCTTGCCGCTTCGTGAATTTCTGCAACGCTGGCCACCAGGCGGTAACGCTCGGGATGCGCCACCAGGCGGGCGCGGTAGCCCGCCAGCACCGGCAGGATTTGCGCCACCGGGTTCATGTCCATGCCCACATTGACCGACACGTAATGCACGCCGGCCTCGCGCAGGCGGTCCAGCGGCGAAAAGTCGGCACCGGGGTGCAATGGCAGGCAGGCGTGGGCTTCCCAGTGGATCATGGCGTGTGGCGTGGAAAATTGAAGATGATCGGGGATGAAGTGAAAAAATTCAATGGAAACCGGCTTTTCCGCAAGGTGCGTGGGCGCCTTCAGCTATCAAATTAATAGTATCGACTTTGTCGTACCTCTGCCGGTTCAGGCCGCCGCTTCCTTGCGCCGGAAGCCGCCGGACGCCTGCATCAGGCTCAGCGTGTACGGGTCGGACACGCGCCGGGCGGCCAGGTCGCTGGACGCCAGCATTTCCACCGTGCGGCCGCGCTGCATCACCATCAGCCTCTCGCACAGGTGGGTGACCACGGCCAGGTCGTGGCTGACCATGATGAAGGTCAGGTTGCGGCGACGGCGCAGGTCTTCGAGCAGGTTCAGCACCTCGGCCTGCACCGACGCATCGAGCGCCGACGTCGGCTCGTCGAGCAGCAGGATTTGCGGCTCCAGAATGAGGGCGCGGGCAATCGCGATGCGCTGGCGCTGCCCGCCCGACAGCTGGTGCGGGTAGCGGAACCGAAAACCGCTGCCCAGGCCGACCTCGTCGAGCGCGCGTTCGATGCGCGTTTCCGCATCTGAAATCCCGTGGATCGCCAGCGGCTCGGCCAGCAGCCGGTCCACCGTCTGGCGCGGGTGCAGCGAGCCATACGGGTCCTGGAACACCATCTGTACCCGGCGGCGAAACGCCTTGCTGCCGGGCGCGGGGCTGTCACCGTCGCCGATCAGTTGCACCGTGCCCGATTCCCTGGGCGCCAGGCCGCAGAGTGCGCGCAGCACCGTCGATTTGCCCGATCCCGACTCGCCGACGATGCCGAAGCTCTCGCCCGGCGCGACCTGGAAAGAGGCGTCGGCTACGGCGAGGAAGCCGTCGAAACTCACGCGCAGCCGGCTGACGTCCAGGCCCAAAGCCTGATGTGCGCTCACAGCGCCCACTCCGGCCGCCGGTCCAGCGTCGCCAGCGGGTGGGTGGAGGCGCCCAGTTGCGGCAGGCAAGCCATCAGGCCCCGCGTGTACGGATGCCTTGCATCGGCCAGTCCGCCCGCCGCCAGTTCCTCGACCACCCGGCCGGCGTACATCACCAAAATGCGGTCGCAAAACGACGACACCAGCCGCAGGTCGTGCGACACCAGGATCAGGCCCATGCCGCGCTCGGCCACCAGCGCGTCCAGGATGGACAGCACCTGCAGCTGCACCGTCACGTCGAGCGCCGAGGTCGGCTCGTCGGCGATCAGGATGTCGGGCTCGGCGATCAGCATCATCGCGATCATCGCCCGCTGGCCCATGCCGCCCGAGACTTCGTGCGGGTAGAGTTTGTAGACCCGCTCCGGGTCGTCGATACGCACCGATTCGAGTGCCGCCAGCGCGCGCTTTCTGGCCTCGGTGCCGGATACGCGGGTGTGCGCCTGCAGCGTCTCGACAATCTGGGCGCCGATGGTCATCACCGGATTGAGCGAGAACTTCGGGTCCTGCAGCACCATCGCGATGCGCCCGCCGCGCAAGGCCCGGCGCTGTTTGGGCGGGCAGTTGAGCAGATCGACGCCGCCAAATTCAAGCCGCTGGGCGGTGACCCGGCCTTCGGGCGTGGTCAGGCCGAGGATGGCGCGGCC
>JAQGMN010000099.1 GCA_028292345.1 Polaromonas sp.
GAAAAAGGCGCCCGGCTTCATCGCGGCAAAGGCCTGCGCATTCATCAGGTTCTCGGTCGCTGGGGTAGCGCCGGCCAGGCAGACCACATGGTCGGCCTGCCGCAGCAATTCGTCCAGGCCGACCTGCGACAGTTCGGGGCGGCCGGTGGATGTGTGCGGGTCGGACACGACGACGCGCATGCCCAGGGCCAGCGCCACATCGCACAGGTAGCGGCTGATCTGGCCGTAGCCGATCACGCCCAGCGTGGCGCCGCGCAACTCGCGCCCCATGCGGGCGGGCACCGGCTGGCCGGCATGGTAGAGCGCCGTGGATTGGCTGATGTGGCGGCTCAGGTCGATCATCGCGCCCACGATCCATTCGGACACGGCGGCGATGAATCCCGCGCTGGCCTGCGTGACCAGCACGCCGTGCCGGCTGGCAGCGGGCACGTCGATGTTGCGGATGTCGATGGCGCAGCGCGCGAAGGCCACCAGCCGGGGCAGCGCGGCGAACAGGGCTTCGTCGCCCGGCGTCTGCCGGTAGGCAATGATGACCTCGCAGTCCTGCGCCAGCGCGGCCAGGGCATTGCCAGGCAGTTCGGTGTCGCCCGGGTTGAAACGCACGCCGGCAGTGGCCTGCAGCGCGGCGATGGCCCGGTCGCCAAAATAAAGCGCCAGCGCGGTGCGCGGATGGCTGAGTAAAACGGTGGTCATGGCATGGCCTTGTGCTCAATAAATGAAAGTCCCGGCTTGCGCGGCCGTAAGCTGGCGCAGGCATTCACGCTCCGGTTATACCGGCAAGCGCGATGGCCCGGGCTGGCCGGCGATGAAATCCGCAATCCGCGAAGGATCAGGGGCCATAATCCAAAACGCAAGCCCTGGGCATGATTCCTGCACACGTTCAGCCGGTGCAGGCCCTGCGCCGGCTGCAGCCCCGGATCACTTCCACCACGACAAGGAATCCATCTTGAAAAACCCGTCATTTACCTGCTTCCCGCTTTCCCGCCGCGTGCTGTGCGCCACGGCCACGGCGGCCCTGCTGCTGTGCCACGGCGCGGCCGCGCTGGCGGCCACGCCGAAAGACACGCTGGTGATCGCCTTCGGTTTTGACGACATCATCACGATGGACCCGGCCGAGGCCTTCGAGCTGTCGGCGGGCGAGGTCATGGGCAACACCTATGACCGGCTGGTGCGGCTGGACGTGAACGACCCGTCCAAGCTGATCGGCGACGTGGCGAAGTCGTGGACCGTGTCGCCCGACGGCAAGACCTACACCTTCGAGCTGAAACCCGGCCTGAAGTTTGCCTCGGGCAACGCGCTGACCGCCGACGAGGTGATTTACTCGCTGCACCGGGCGGTGAGCCTGGACAAGTCGCCGGCCTTCATCCTGACGCAGTTCGGCTTTACCAAGGACAACGTCAAGGACAAGATCAAGGCCACCGGCCCGCTCACGCTGACGATGGAAACCGACAAGGCGTATGCGCCGACCTTTGTGCTCAACTGCCTGACGGCCAACATCGGCGCCATCGTGGACAAGAAGCTGGTGATGGCCAAGGAGCAGAACGGCGACTGGGGCTACGCCTGGCTGAAAACCAACTATGCCGGCTCCGGCCCGATGAAGCTGCGCGAGTGGCGCGCGAATGAAATCGTCGCGCTGGAGCGCAACGACAACTACCACGGCCCCAGGCCGGCCATGGCCCGCATCATCTACCGCCACGTCAAGGAAGCGGCCACCCAGCGCCTGATGCTGGAAAAAGGCGACATCGACATCGCCCGCAACCTGAGCCCGCAGGACATTGCGGCGCTCTCGACCAACAAGGACATCAGGCTGACCTCGGCGCCCAAGGGCACGGTGTACTACATCAGCCTGAACCAGAAAAACCCCAACCTGGCCAAGCCCGAGGTGCGGGAGGCGCTGAAATGGCTGGTCGATTATTCTGCCATCGGCGACACGCTGATCAAGAACATCGGCGTGGTGCACCAGAACTTTTTGCCCATCGGCCTGCTCGGCGCGAGCAAGGACATGCCCTACAAGCTCGACGTCGCCAAGGCCAAGGCGCTGCTGGCCAAGGCCGGGCTGCCCAACGGCTTCAAGGTGACCATCGACATGCGCACCATCCAGCCGGTGCAGGGCATCACCGAGGCCTTCCAGCAGACCGCCAAGCAGGCGGGCATCGACATCGAGATCATTCCCGGCGACGGCAAGCAGGTGCTGACCAAGTACCGGGGGCGCACCCACGACATGTACATCGGCCAGTGGGGCTCGGACTACTGGGACCCGCATTCGAACGCCGACACCTTCACCCGCAACCCCGACAATGCCGACGAGGCCAAGGCCAAGCCGCTGTCGTGGCGCAATGCCTGGGCGATTCCCGAGCTGACCAAAAAATCGGACGCCGCCGTGCTCGAGCGCGATGCCGGCAAGCGCAAGGCGATGTACGAGGAGTTGCAGGCCGAGTTCCGCAAGACCAGCCCCTTCATCATGCTGTACCAGCAGACCGAAGTGGCCGCCTACCGCAGCAACGTCGAGGGCCTGAAGCTCGGCCCGACGTTTGACACCAACTACATGTTCAAGGTAGCCAAGCGCTAACACCG
>JAQGMN010000476.1 GCA_028292345.1 Polaromonas sp.
AAGCGGGCCTGCCTGCGCAAGGGCGGGGGCTAAACTACGCCAGATGCTCTGGGTCAAATCCTTTCACATCGTTTTCATCGCCAGCTGGTTCGCCGGCCTTTTTTACCTGCCGCGCATTTTCGTCAACCTGGCCATGGTGCCGCCGCACAGCATTGCCGAGCGCGAGCGGCTGTTGCTGATGGCCAGGAAGCTGATGCGCTTCACCACCATCCTGGCGGTTCCGGCGCTGGTACTGGGCCTGTGGCTGTACCTCGGTTACGGTATCGGGCGCGGCAGTTACTGGATGCACGCCAAGCTGGCCGTGGTGGTACTGGCAATCGGTTACCACCATGCCTGCGGCCGCCTGCTGGCGAAGTTCGCCGCCAACCGCAACACCCGCAGCCATGTCTGGATGCGCTGGTTCAATGAAGTGCCGGTGCTGCTGCTGGTGGCCGCCGTCATCCTCGTGGTCGTCAAGCCGTTTTAAAAGCAGCACGAATCGGCAATGCCAGACGACCCGACCCCGTACCCGGATTCCCCAGCAGACGCCGGCAGGCCGGCTTTGCCGGATGCCCAGCGTCGCCCCCTGCAAGGGGGGGCGGAACTACACGAAGCGAAGCGAAGTGAGGACGTCGGGGGTGTGCCCATCCTTCTGCAAGGGGGAAAGGAAGTACACGACGCGCAGCGCAGTGACGACGATGGGGGTGTGCCAGTTTTTCAAGGGGGAAAGGAACTACCCGAAGCGAAGCGAAGTGAGGACGATGGGGGTGTGGCCATTTTGCTGGCCTTGGCGCTGGCCTGCCTGATCGTCTATGCCAGCCTGTACCCGTTTTCGGAATGGCGCAACCAGGGCATTTCGCCGCTGCGCTTCCTGGCCTCGCCGCTGCCGAAGTACTGGACCGGCTTTGATGTCGGCATCAACCTGCTGGGTTATGCGCCGCTCGGTTTCCTGCTGGCGGTGTCGGCGCTGCGCAGCCGGCGCGTGGCCTGGGCGGTCAGCGTGTCGGTGCTGGGCGCCGGCCTGCTGTCGCTGGCGATGGAAACGCTGCAGAACTACCTGCCGTCGCGCATTCCCTCGAATGTCGACCTGGCGCTGAACACGCTGGGCGCCTGGGTCGGGGCCTGCTGCGCGCTGGCGCTGGAGCGGTCCGGCCTGATCGACCGCTGGAGCCGCGTGCGGGCGCGCTGGTTTTCACCCGATGCGCGCAGCGTGCTGGTGCTGCTGCTGCTCTGGCCGGTGGCCCTGCTGTTTCCGGCGTCGGTCCCCATGGGGCTGGGCCAGGTCTTCGAGCTGCTGGAGACGGCGCTCGCCGACGCGCTGGCCGATACGCCCTTTCTGGAATGGCTGCCGATGCGCGAGGTCGAACTCCAGCCCCTGGTGCCGCTGGCCGAACTGGTCTGCGTGGCGCTGGGCGCCTTGATTCCCTGCCTGCTGGGCTATTGCGTGATCCGCCGGCTGGGGCAGCGCGCGGTGTTTGCCGCCGCCGCCCTGGGCGTCGGCCTGGCGGCGTCGGCGCTGTCGGCGGCCCTGAGCTACGGACCCGAGCATGCCTGGGCCTGGCTGGACGTGCCGGTCCAGGCCGGCATCGGCCTGGCGGTGCTGCTGGCCGCGCTGCTGCTGGCCGTGCCGCGCCGCGCCGCGGCCGCGCTGGCGCTGCTGGCGCTGGCGATTCACCTGGGCCTGCTCAACCAGGCGCCGGCCGACCCCTACTTTGCCCAGACGCTGCAGATCTGGGAACAGGGCCGCTTCATCAAGTTCTACGGCCTGGTGCAGTGGCTGGGCTGGCTCTGGCCCTATGCCGCGCTGGCCTGCATGCTGGCGCGGCTTTCCAGCCCGGAGCCGAAGGCCCCTGCCGGTGAAAAGTAAAATTGCCGCATGACCCTTTCCACCCCCCCGAATTCATCGCCGGATGGCGTCCCGCCCGCCACGCCGGCTTCGTACTATGAGCGGCACATCTTTTTTTGCCTGAACCAGCGCGGCAAGGGCGAAGACTGCTGCGCCGACCAGGGTGCGGAAAAGGCGTTTGACCGCTGCAAGAAACTGGTCAAGGCCGCCGGCTTGTCCGGGCCGGGCCAGGTGCGGGTCAACAAGGCCGGCTGCCTGGACCGCTGCGCCGGCGGGCCGGTGGCGGTGGTCTATCCGGAAGCCGTCTGGTACAGCTATGTGGACGCCAGCGACATCGACGAGATCGTCGAGTCGCACCTGAAAAACGGCCAGGTGGTCGAACGCCTGCTGACGCCGCCGAACCTGGGGCGCTGACGCCTGCAAGGCGCCTGAATCGGTGAAATCACCTTGATTCAAGCCTTTTGCGCACTATGGGCGGGCGCAATCAGCTATTATTTAGATAGCAATTGATGGCCAGAAAAAGAAAGCGGTTTGCATGAACTCCAAAACCCAGAAGACCACCATCGCCGGCCCGGCCGGCCCCCTGGACCTTGCCCTGGACCTGCCCGCGGGCGAATCGCGCGGCATGGCCGTCATCGCCCATCCGCATCCGCTGTTTGGCGGCACGCTGGACAACAAGGTGGTGCAGACGCTGGCGCGGGCCTTCGTGCAGGCCGGCTGGACCGCCGTGCGCTTCAATTTTCGCGGCGTCGGCGGCAGCGCCGGCAGCCACGACGAAGGCCGGGGCGAACTGGACGACCTGCTGGCCGTGGTGGCGCATGCCGCGCCTGCCGGCGCCGGGCAGGCGGCGCTGGCGCTGGCCGGTTTCTCGTTCGGCGCCTTTGTCACCACGCATGCGTTTGCCCGGCTGCAGGCCAGCCGGCCGATTGAAAAGCTCGTGCTCGTCGGCACCAGCGTCAGCCGCGCGCCGGCCGCGCCCATCGATGCCGCCGCGCACAACCGCACGCTGGTGGTGCACGGCGAGCAGGACGACACCGTGCTGCTGCTTGACGTGATGGACTGGGCGCGTCCGCAGGCACTGCCTGTTACGGTTGTCCCCGGGGTGGGCCACTTCTTTCATGGACAATTGCCGCTGCTGAAAAACCTGGTGCTGCGCCACCTGGCTTCGCCTGCGAATTGAATCTTTTGCGGCGGGCGCGGTCCATCCCGCTTCTTGCTTTCGGTGCCTCCCCTTTTTCTTTTCTCTTTCTCTCTTACCGGTTTTCTGACATGCAATGCTTCCTCAAGGCCCCTGCCGGCCTGCGCTCCCTGGCCACCACGCTGGTCCTGTTTGTCTCGGTGGCGCTTCCGGCAGCGCATGCCCAGGCCCCTGCGGTGCCTGAAATTGCCGCCCGATCCTATTTGCTGCTCGACGTGACGGCCAACCAGATCCTGGCCGCCAAGGACATCGATTCGCCGGTCGAGCCGGCGTCGCTGACCAAGCTGATGACCGAATACCTGGTGTTCGACGCGCTCAAGACCAAGAAGATCACCCTGCAGCAGACCTTCAACGTCAGCCCGCGCGCCTGGAAGATGCCGGGCTCGCGCATGTTCATCGACCCGAAGATGCAGGTGCCGGTCGAAGACCTGATCAAGGGCATGATCGTGCAGTCGGGCAACGACGCCACCATGGCGCTGGCCGAGGGCGTGGGCGGAACGGCCGAGCATTTCGTCGAAATGATGAACCAGCAGGCCAAGGCGCTGGGCATGAAATCGACCAGCTACAAGAACCCCGAAGGACTGACCGAGCCCGGCCACACCACCACGGCGCGCGACCTGAGCATTTTGTCGACGCGCCTGATGAGCGACTTTCCCGACTACATCGGCTATTCGGCGATCAAGAAATACCGCTATCCCGGCACGCCGGCCACCAACGACACCAACCGCAACACGCTGCTGTTCCGCGACCCGACGGTCGACGGCCTGAAGACCGGCCACACCAATGCCGCCGGCTACTGCATGATTGCCACGGCCCGGCGCGACTTTCCCAACCTGGGCGCGGCCGGCAAGCCCGGCGGGCGGCGCTTGCTGGCGATCGTGCTGGGCGCTTCAAGCGACAGCGCGCGCGCCAATGAATCGCAAAAACTGCTGAACTGGGGCTACACCGCGTACGAGGCGGTCAAGCTGTTCGATGCGGGCCAGGCCGTCGTCTCGCCGGCGGTCTGGAAGGGCAAGGACGCGGTCGTCAAGCTCGGCCGCCCGGAAGCGATCGTGGTGTCCGTGCCGGCCGGCAGCGCGTCAAAACTCAAGACCCAGGTGGCCCGTCCCGAGCCGCTGGTCGCACCCTTCAAGAAAGGCCAGCCGGTCGGCAGCCTGAAGATCATGAACGGCGACAACCCCGTGCCCATGGCCGAAGTGCCGCTGATGGCGCTCGAAGCCGTGGAAGAGGCCGGCATCCTCGGCCGCGCCTGGGATTCGATCCGGCTCTGGATCAAGTGATTTTTCAGAGAAAAGACGGGTTGCCGTTCTTTTTGAGAACCAAATAGGCATTTTGCGCAGACAGGACATGCGCTGGCAGCTATGAATTCGGTAGCATCGACCTGCTGGGTGCCCGCAATGCCAGCGCTGCGGACGGATGCCGTCCTCAGGCAGTGGCCGGCGCCTGGCTGCCGCCCAGGCCGAGGTAGGTGTCGATGATGCGGCGGTCGTGCAGCAGCTCGCCGGCCGGCCCGCTCAGGGCCACCGCCCCGGTTTCCAGCACATACGCTTGGTCGGCCACCTGCAGGGCGGCTCTGGCATTCTGCTCGACCAGCAGCACCGACACGCCGTGGCTGCGCAGCGACGACACCACCTGCAGCACCTCGCGCACGATCAGCGGCGCCAGCCCGAGCGACGGCTCGTCGAGCATCAGGAGGCGCGGCCGCGCCATCAGCGCCCGGCCGATGGCCAGCATCTGGCGCTCGCCGCCCGACAGCGTGGCGGCCAGCTGCGCCCGGCGCTCCTTCAGGCGCGGAAAGATCGCAAACACCTCCTGCATGCGGCTTTTCTGGTCGCGCTGGCCCCTGCGCCAGCGCGAAAAGCCGCCCAGCAGCAGGTTGTCCTCGACCGACATGTCGGCAAACAGCTCGCGCTTTTCCGGCACCAGCGCCACGCCGCGCGCCACCATCGCCTCGACGGTGGGCCGGGCAATGCGCTCGCCCGCCAGCGCGAGGCGGCCCTGCGAAGGCAGCAGCCCCATGGCCGCGCCGAGCAGCGTGGTCTTGCCCGCGCCGTTGGGGCCGATGACGGTGACGATCTCGCCCTCGCCGACGCGCAGACCGACCTCGTGGACGGCCTGCACCGCGCCGTAGGACACGCAAAAGCCGCTAAGCTCCAGCAGCGGGGCGCTCATGCGGCCATTCCCCCAAGGTCATCGGCGCCGCCGAGGTAGGCCTCCAGCACGCGCGGGTTGGCCTGCACCTGCGCCGGCGTGCCTTCGGCAATCACCGCTCCGAACTCCAGCACCGTGATGCGGTCAGCCAGTCGCATGACGAACTCCATGTCGTGTTCCACCACCAAAATGCCCAGGCCTTCGGCGCGCAACTGGCCGAGCAGCGCGGCCAGCGCCTGCTTTTCAAGGTGCCGCAGCCCGGCGGCCGGCTCGTCGAGCAGCAGCACGCTGGGCTGGCCCGCCAGCGCGCGGGCGATTTCAATGATGCGCTGCTGGCCCAATGGCAGCGACGCGGCCGGCTGGTCGGCCAGCGCGGCCAGGCCGCAGCGCTCCAGCTGCCGGCGCGCCTCCAGCATCAGCGCCGCCTCCTCGGCGCGGTCCAGGCGCAGCATGCACGCCAGCCAGCCGCTTCGGCCGCGCCGGTGCGCGCCCAGCGCCACGTTTTCTAGCACGCTGCGCTGGCCGAGCAGCCGCACGTGCTGGAAGGTCCGGCCCATGCCCAGCGCGGCAAAGTGGCGCGAGGGCTGGCCCTGCATCGGCTGGCCGGCCAGCAGCACCTCGCCCGAACTCGGGTCGTCCACGCCCGAGATCATGTTGAAGAAGGTGCTCTTGCCGGCGCCGTTCGGGCCGATCAGCGCATGCACCTCGCCGGCCTTCACGTTCATGCTGATGTCGTGGTTGGCGACCAGGCCGCCGAAGCGCTTGCTGACGCCTCTAGCCTGCATCACGACCTGTCCGGCCGGGGGCAGGGGACGCGCGGGCAGCGGGGCGGCGGGCGAGCGGCCTGACGCGGGGGTGGTGCTTGCCGCGCTGGCCGGACGCACCCAGCGCCGCGTCCAGCCGGCCAGGCGCGGCCACAGCCCGTCGGCAAAGCGCTGCAGCACCAGCAGCATCAAGAGGCCGAACACCACGATCTCGAAATTCCCGCTGGTGCCCAGCAACCGGGGGAGGATGTCCTGCAGCTGCTCCTTGAGCAGCGTGATCAGCGCCGCGCCCAGCACCGCGCCCCACAGGTGGCCGGCGCCGCCGACCACGGCCATGAACAGGTATTCGATGCCGATGTTGATGTTGAACGGCGTCGGGTTCACGAAGCGCTGCAGGTGCGCATACAGCCAGCCCGAGATGGCCGCGAGCAGGGCCGCCAGCACGAACAGCTTGATGCGGTAGTGCGCGGTGTCGATGCCCATGGATTCGGCCATCACCCGGCCGCCCTTGAGCGCGCGGATGGCCCGGCCCTCGCGTGAGTCGAGCAGGTTGTGCAGCGCCCACAGCGCCAGCAGCAGCACGACCCAGAT
>JAQGMN010000051.1 GCA_028292345.1 Polaromonas sp.
GCCGAACGCATCCTGGCCATGGTGCAGGGCTTGAGCGAGCATGACCTGGTGCTGTGCCTGATCTCGGGCGGCGGCTCGTCGCTGCTGGCCCTGCCGGCCGAGGGGCTGAGCCTGGAGGAAAAGCAGGCCGTCAACAAGGCCCTGCTGGCCAGCGGCGCGAACATCAGCGAAATGAACTGCGTGCGCAAGCACCTGTCGCGCATCAAGGGCGGCCGGCTGGCGGCCGCCTGCGCGCCGGCCCGCGTCGTCACGCTGACCATCAGCGACGTGCCGGGCGACGACCCGTCGGTCATCGCCAGCGGCCCGACCGTGCCCGACGCCAGCAGCTGCGCCGACGCGGTGGCGATCCTGCAGCGCTACGGCATCGACGTGCCGGGCGACATCATGAGCCTGCTGGAGCAGGGCGCGCTGGAAACGCCCAAGCCCGGCGACCCGCTGTTCGACGGCCATGAAGTGCACCTGATCGCCACGCCCCGGCAAAGCCTGCAGGCCGCCGCCGAGGCCGCGCGCGCCGCCGGGCTGGCCGCCTACATCCTGAGCGACGAGATGGAAGGCGAGTCGCGCGAGGTCGGCAAGGTGCATGCGGCGCTGGCGCGCGCCGTGGCGCAGAGCGGCGAGCCGTTCCGCAAACCGTGCGTGATCCTGAGCGGCGGTGAGACCACGGTGACGATCCGCAAGCAGCCGCCCGGCACGCCCAGGGGGCGCGGCGGGCGCGCCGGCGAATTCTGCCTGGGGCTGGCGCTGGCGCTGCAGGGCCAGCCGGGCGTGCATGCCTTGGCCGCCGACACCGACGGCATCGACGGCATCGAGGACAATGCCGGCGCCTATGTGGCGCCCGACACGCTGGCGCGCGCACTGGATGCCGGCATGAAGCTGGATAAATACCTGGACCGCAACGATGCCTATGGCTATTTTGAAAAGCTCGATGACCTGGTCATCAGCGGACCGACCTACACCAATGTGAACGATTTCAGGGCGATCCTGGTCCTGTAGCGGCCCGGCGCTGCTGGCGCTGTTTGCTGGGTCAAAGGCATAGGCAAAGGGGCATCGGCCGACAGGGCAACGGGGATTTGGTGCCTGTTCATTCATTGCCTGGATTTTTTAGGCTGAACGCATGAACACCAAGCCTTCTTCGCCTGCCGGCCGTTCCCCTGGGGTTGGGCGCTTTCGGCTGGTGCCGGCACTGGCCCTCTGCGCTGCTGCCGCTTGGCTGGGCATGGCGGTGCGGCTGGCCCTGCGGCTGCGCCAGGCGGCCAGGCTGTGCCGCCACAGCCGGCCTTTCGAGGCGGCCCCGGCCCGGCCTGCGGCCCGGCTGCTGCTGGTGGGCGACAGCACGGCGGTCGGCACCGGCGCCAGCACACCCGACGCCAGCGTGGCCGGGCTGATTGCCCGCCACCACCCGGGCGTTCACATCGTCAACCGCGCCCGGGTCGGCGCCCGGTTTGCCGACATCGCGCGCCAGCTCGACGGGGCGGGGCGATTCGACATCATCCTGATCCTGGGCGGCGGCAACGACGTCATCCGGTTGACGGACGCCAGGTCCCTGCAGGCCAGCATCGGCCGCGCCCTGCACAAAGCCAGGACGCGCGCCGACTGCGTGGTGCTGATGCCCGCCGGCAATGTCGGCAACACGCCGTTGTTCCCTCGGCCCTGGGCCTGGCTGATGACCCGGCGCTCGCGCCAACTCCATGCCATGGTGCGCGCGGCGGCCGCCTCGGCCGGGGCGCTGTATGTCAACGGCTACAAGGAACGGGCCGACGACCCGTTCGTGCGCCAGGCGCAGCGGCTCAATGCCCGGGACGGCCTGCATCCGAGCGACGAGGGCTACCGGCTGTGGTTCGAGGCGCTGCAGCTGCAGGCCGGACTCTCGCGGCAGCTGCAGGCCCTGGGCGCGCTGCCGGAAGGCGCGGGGTGTTGTGCGGCCGCCTTGCCCAACGCACGGGCCGCCAGCGGGTAGCCGGACCAGTTCCCGGAGCGCAACGACGCCAGCGGTTACTTTGAAAAGCCCGGCGGGCTGGTCACCAGCGCAACGGTCCGGCGGCGTCAGTCGCCTACGATGCGCCGGTCCTTGATCAGCTTGCCGAAGCGCGCCGTGTCCTCGTGCGCCTTGGCGCCGAACTCGGCCGGCGTCATCGGCGCGACCTCGCCGCCGAGGCCGGCAATGCGGTCCTTCACCGCCTGCGTCGCCAGGATCTTGTTGATCTCGGTGTTCAGGCGCGCCACGATGGCGGGCGGCGTGCCGGCCGGGGCATAGAAACCGAACACCGTGTTGGCGTCGAAACCCTTCAGGCCGGCTTCGCCGAGCGTGGGCACGTCGGGGAAAAGCGGCGAGCGCTTGGGACTGCCGATCGCCAGCAGCCTGAGCTTGCCGGCGCGCACATGGTTCAATCCGATGCCCGGGTCGAACATGAAATCCACCTGGCCGCCCAGCAAGTCCTGCATCGCGGGCGCCGCGCCCCGGTAGGGCACATGCACCGAGAAAGTCTGCGTCATGTCCTGGAACATCTCGCCGGCCAGGTGCGGCGACGAGCCGTTGCCGGGCGAGCCGTAGGTCAGCTTGCCCGGGTTCGCCCTGGCGTAGGCGATGAATTCCTTCACGTCCTTCACCGGCAGCGTCGGCTTGACCTCCAGGAACACCAGCACCCGGGCCGCCGCGGCGACGGGCATGAGGTCTTTCGCCGGGTCGAACGACATCTTGGGGTAGATCGCCGGGTTGATCGACACCAGCCCGCCCGAGGTCAGCAGCAGCGTGTAGCCGTCGGGCGGCGACTTGGCGGCCAACTCGCCGCCGATGTTGCCGCCCGCGCCGGCGCGGTTGTCCACCACCACCGGCTGGCCCAGCGCTTCCTGCAGCGGCACGGTGACCGCCCGGGCGATCTGGTCGGCCGCGCCGCCGGGCGGAAAATTGACGATGACCTTGACCGGCTTGGCGGGCCAGGCCTGGGCCATGGAGGTCGATGGCGCGGCTGCGCCAAGGACGGCGGCCACCAAGGTGGCAGTGATCAGCGCGAATGACTGTGTTGGCGAGGAAATGCGGGAGTGCATGAATTGCTCCTTCATGGTTAGACAAGGGTTCGACGTCAGGATGGGTGCGAATCGTTCATCAGGTGGTGGCGGCCTATGTCGCTGATGCAGGCCGTGCCCAGCAGTGTCATGCTGCGCTCAAGCTCCTCGCGCAGCAGGCCCAGGACGGCGGCCGTGCCCTGCTGGCCGTTGCTGGCCAGCCCATAGACGGGCGGACGGCCAAGAAGCACGCCCTTGGCGCCCAGCGCGAGCGCCTTGACCACGTCGCTGCCGCGGCGAAAGCCTCCATCGACGAAAATCGGCAAGCGTCCTGCCACTGCATCGACGATGCCCGGCAGCGCGGCGATGCTAGAGGGCGCCACGTCAAGCTGGCGCCCGCCATGGTTGGACACGATCACACCGTCCACGCCGTGGGCCACGGCCCGCCTGGCGTCGGCCGGATGCAGCAAGCCCTTGAGCAGCAGCGGCCCGTCCCACAGCCCGCGCAGCCAGCGCAGGCTGTCCCAATCGAGGCGCCTGTCCATCTCGCGCGCCAGCAAGGCGGCCTGCACCTCTGCTGAGCCTGCAGTGTTTTCTTCGGACATGTTGACGAAGCTGGGAGCGCCCTGGCGAAGCACGCGCCACAACCAGCCCGGATGCCGCAAAAGGTCTAGCGCAATGGCGGGGGTCGGCCGAAAGGGCAGCTTGAAGTGGTTGCGCCAGTCGCGCTCGCGTGCGCCGCTCACTGGAACGTCCACCGTGAGCACAAGGGCTCCGAACTTGGCCGCCTTGGCACGCCTGACAATCTGCTCCGCGATGCTGCGTTCGGACATGACATAAACCTGCATCCACTGTAGCCAGGGCGCGCTGGTTTGGCGGAGGTCTTCCAGCCGGGTGTTGGAGGCGGTTGACAGGATGAAAGGAACGCCCGCAGCGGCAGCGGCCTGCGCCATCATCATGTCGCCGCCGGGGCGCACAAGTCCGCACAGGCCGATGGGCGCAACGGCAAAGGGTGCCTGCCAGCGCCGGCCAAAAACCTCTGTCGAGGTGTCGATCGCGTGCGTGTCGCGAAGGCAGGTCGGCAGCAGGTGGATGGCGGCCAGGTCGCTGCCATTGCGCTGAAGGCAGCGTTCATCTTCGGCGCCGCCATCGATATAGTCGAACACGAACCGGGGCAGCCGGCGCTGCGCCTGGCGGCGGTAATCCTGGATATTGAGCAGCATGGGCACGTTTCTTCTTGGGCGGCAGAGTCGGTCAGTCCAGCGAAAGCTAGCCGCCGGCCAAGTCGCGCTTGCGGTGTTGCCCTGCGACTGCAATTGCAGTCAAGGCAGCGTGGGGTGGGGTGGCGCCAGCCGTGTTCTGGTTGTCCGCCGGTGCAACTCATTCAGCCGTTATCTTCTGGTCGCGAATGATCTTTCCCCATAGCGCCGACTCGCGCTGCAGGTCGGGCGCTATCTGGGATGCGGGAAGGAAGGCAGGCACGAAGCCTTGTTTGGCCGCGAGCTGCGCCATGTCGGGCGCTTCCATGACGCTGCGCAGGGCCTCGCTCAATTGCGCCACGATGGGCTGCGGCGTGCCGGAGGGGGCTGCAATATAGATGCGCGGAGCCGTGTCAAAGTCTGGCAGGACACTGGCCAGTGAAGGGATGTCTTCGGCGCCGGTGAGTTTCATTGGACTCATGACTGCTATGGCTTTAAGCCGGCCGGACTTCAATTGCGCAATGGCGGCCGCCGCGCTGACCACTGCAATCGGCACCTGCCCGCTGATGACATCCGGCAGGATCTGGGAAGCCCCGCGATAAGGCACATGCACCACCGTGGTACGCGACCGGGCCATAAGCAGTTCGAAGGCCAGGTGCTGCACCTGACCGATGCCCGATGTGGCATAGGAGTATTTGCCAGGCGCCGCCTGCAGGGCCGCGAGAAACTCTGCTGGCGTGCTGGCCGGGAAATCTTTGCTGGTCACCACCACCAGCGGCGCTGTGCAGATCGCGCCCACAGGCGCAAAACTTTTGATCGGGTCAAACGTCATGCGCGGCTGCAGGTATTGCGCAATTAACAGCGTGCTGTCCCCCAAAAGCAGCGTGTAGCCATCAGGCGCCGCCTTGGCCACGGCGTCGCCGGCAATCACCCCGGACGCGCCGGCGCGGTTTTCCACCACGATGGGCTGGCCCAGCACGCTGGACAAGCGTGGCCCCACCAGCCGCGCCAGTGCATCGATGCCCCCGCCGGCGGAGAATCCGACAATGAGCCGGATGGGACGGGAGGGATAGGCCGCACTGGCCAATGTGGTCCCGCTGGCCAGGGCAGCCAGGCCAGCGGCCAGTACCGTTCGCCGGTGCATGGCGGGAAAAATTGGGTTGTTCATGAATGTCTCCTGTTGATGTGTGTTGAAGGCGCTGCGTCAGGCTTTGCCGATGCCGTGCGAGCCGCCCCGCTTGGCAAGTTCGGCGATGCGCTCGCGGTTGGGGCGAAAGCCCAGCCCTGGCGTTTCCGGCAAGGTCAGCATGCCGGCGGTGGGTTCGGGCAAGCCGTCGAACACCAGCTTGCAGCAATCCACCGCCACCGAGTGGTATTCGACCAGCGAGCCATTGGCCAGGCCCGCGTGCAAATGCATGTTGTGGTGGGGCCAGGCGCCACCGTTGGCAAAGCGCGTGTTGAAGGCCTGGGCCATGCCGGCGATGCGCGCGGCCTGGGTAAAACCTCCGCTAATGCAGGCATTGGGCTGCACCACGTCCACCGCCTGCGCCACGAGCAGGTCGCGAAAGCGGCTGGCCAGCCCTTCGTTCTGGCCCGCAGCCAGTGGAATACGGGTCTTGTTGCGCAACTTGACCAAATTGGGAATGTCGTTTTGCGACACCGGCTCTTCAAAAAAGCTGATGTTGAAATCTTCCATGCGCTGCGCCAGCGACAGGGCGTGGAAATAGTCCAGGCTGCAATTGGCATCGATGTACAGCTGCACGTCGGGCCCCACGGCCTCCCGTACCGCCTGAATGCGGCGCAGATCTTCGGCAATTACCTCGTCCAGCGGTCGCGGCTCGTCGCGTCGCTGCAATCCATGGTGCCCAACGGTCATCTTCAGGCGCTTGAAGCCGCGCCCGACCCAGTCGCGCGCGGCCTGGGCCAGCTCGTCCCGATCAAAAAAGGCGAACCCAAACGTTGCGTACACGGGAACCTGGGCCCGCGCACCGCCCAGCAGGCGCCAGCAGGGCTGGCCAAGCACCTGGCCCTTGATGTCCCACAGCGCCAGGTCCATGGCCGAGATGGCGTGGCTGGCGTAGCCGGACTGGCCGCGCGGGGTGAGAAGCCAATAGAGCTTTTCCCAGATTTGCTCATGCCGCATCGGATCGTGGCCGACAAGGTTGGGCGCCACGATGTCGTTGACGATGCTGGCAATCACTTCTTCTTCGGTAATGGCGGTCATGCCAGTGCCGACCAGGCCGGTGTCGGTTTCAATATCCACCAGGCAAAGGGACAACGAAGTGGTTTTGGTGCGGCCCGAAATGCTGACCGATACCGGCAGATTCAAGGGCGTAGCGTTGATACGGGTGATTTTCATAGGTTTGCCTGCTTGTATGAGTTTTAACGGGAGGTCGCCAGCACTGCGCTGCGGGTGCCTTGCAGCTTGTTCAAAACGGCCGGTGACGCGGCGGGAAAAAGTCGGTCTGGTCTGCACACTAGACCAGCGTCGAAAAATTGAATGGCGTACCGGGCAATCCCTTCGCCCAGGTTGTTGTGGCGCAAGGGTCCGACACCGTGGTTGATGCCACGGGCCTGGAGTTCCCTGGCAGCTCTATTCAAGACTGATGCTGGCGCGCTCGACTACCTTTTTCCACTTCGGCAGGTCGGTTTTCAGGCGCTCGCCCAGCGCCTCGGGCGTGCTCGGCGTGAGTTCGTAGCCGGCCTGGCGCAGGCGCTCGGCCAGTTCCGGCTGGCGCAGTACCGAGGCGGTGGCTTCGCGCAGGCGGCGCAGGACATCGGGCGGTGTGCCCTTCGGCGCAAAAAGGCCGTACCAGACGTCGTGGTCGATGCCTGTCACACCGTTTTCGGCCAGGGTCGGCAACTCGGGCAGCAGCGGCGAGCGCTTGTTGCCGCCGATCACGGCAATGCCGCGCAGCTTGCCGGCCTTGATGTGCTGCACCAGCGACGGCACCGTCACCAAGACCATGTCGATCTGACCGCCGAGGGCGTCGTTGATCGCCGGCCCGGTGCCGCGGTACGGAATGTGGGCCAGCTTGGTGCCGGTGGTGGACGCATACAGTTCGGCGAACAGATGCGGCGAGGTGCCGACGCCCGGGGTGCCGTACTGCACGGCCTTGGCCTGCGACGCAGCAGCCAGCGATTTGGCATCGATCGCCTTGATGTTGGCGGGATTCACCGCAATCGCCATCTGCGTGGAGCCCACCAGCGAGATTGGAATGAAATCGCGCTCCGGGTCGTATTTGATCGCCTTGTAGAGGTTGGGGTTGGTGCCCAGGTAGTCGTTGGCGAACAGCAGCGTGTAGCCGTCAGCCGGGGCGCGGGCCACGGCCTCGGTTCCAATGTTGCCGCCGGCGCCGGCGCGGTTGTCCACGATGACCGGCTGGCCCAGCGCGGCTGAAAGCCGCTCGGCAAAAGGCCGGGCAATGCCGTCGAAACCGCCGCCCGGCGGGAAGGGCACGATCAGCTTGATGGTCTGGTTCGGGTAGGTCTGGGCCTGGGCGACTGAAGCGGCGCCCAGGCTTGCCGCCACCACAACACCCAGCCCGAGCGCACGCAAAATGCTGAAGTTTTTCATGCTGCCTGCTCCTTGGCCGCAGCATGCGCCTGGGTGGCCTCAACGGGTGCCGGCAGGTCGGGCAGGCGGATTTCAAGCACCACCACGGACGATCTGGCCGCCAGCGCCAGCGGCGAGGCATCGCTGTACAGCGTGGACCACTTGTCCCAGCCGGAACCATTACTTTCTCCTTTTCCCTGCATCACAAAAACGAGGGTGTTGGCCTCCAGCGTGATCTGGCTGCCGGGAGCGAGTTTCCATTGGGCCAGGCGCAACTCGCCCTCGCTGGCAGTGAGCAGGTGGCGCCGCGCCACCCCGGCATCGTGGCCGGTTTCGCGCCAGCCGAAAGCTTCCGGGTCGAGGAACACCGGTTTCTGATAGCGGCTGGCGGGGTATTTCAGCGCCCGGCCATTCAGGTCTTCCCACACTGCTTCGTAGGCATCCTTGCTGCGCACGCTGCCGTCGGGCTGCGTGGTGCGGTAAATCCCTTTGTCAAAACTTCCGGCGGCCTTGAGTTTTTCCACGCCCGCCTGGAACGCGGCTTCCGGGATGTAGCCGCTGCCGCTGGCGCCGCCGAACTGCAGCACCAGCGTCAGCGACTCGCCCGCGATGCTTTGCGGGCCGTAGAACACGCCTTCGGGAAAGTAGCCCACCGTGCCGGGCTCCATCACGCCGTCGCGGTCGAAGTCAGCCGGGCCTTCGAGCTGGACGCGGATCTGCTCGAAATTGTGGCGGTGCCGTGGCGAGAGGAAGTCGGCGTAGGTCCGCGACAGCTGCAGAAAGAAATTGCCGGGCGTGCCGTCGTGGCCGTGCAGCATCGGATGGGCGCGAAACAGGCCTTGCCGCGCGTGCTGGCGCTCGATCAGCGGAACGTCGGCGAAATTGACGATGGTTGCCATGTTGGATTTCCTTTGTCGGGCAAGGTGGCTTCAGAACGGGTAGTGGCGCGGCGTGGTCTGCACCGTCACCCAGCGCAGGTCGGTGAACGCCGCAATGCCGGCCTGGCCGCCGAAGCTGCCGATGCCGCTGCCCTTGACGCCGCCGAAGGGCATCTGCGGCTCGTCATGCACCGTCGGGCCGTTGATGTGGCAGATGCCCGACTCGATCCGGCCGGCCACCTGCAGGGCCCGGGCAATGTCGCGGCCGAACACCGCGCTGGACAGGCCGTATTCGTTGTCGTTGGCGCAGGCCACGGCTTCCTCCACGCCCTTGACGCGCACGATGCCCTTGACCGGGCCGAAGGATTCCTCGTGGTAGATCTTCATGGCGGGCGTCACATGGTCGATCAGCGTGGCGGGCATCAGGGTGCTGTCAGCCTTCCCGCCGCACAGCAGCGTGGCGCCTTGCGCCAGGGCGTCGTCGATCAGCGCATTGCAGCGGTGCACCGCATTCATGTCCACCACCGAGCCGAGCACCACCGGCCCCTCGCGCGGGTCGCCCAGCGGCAGGCTGGCGGCTTTTTTCGCCAGCCTGGCGACGAATTCATCGGCCACCGACGCGTCCACGATGAGGCGTTCGGTGGACATGCAGATCTGGCCGGAGTTGGCAAAGGCGCCGAAGGCGGCGGCGCTCACCGCCGCGTCCAGGTCGGCATCGTCCAGCACGATCAGCGGCGCCTTGCCGCCCAGTTCCAGCACGGCAGGTTTCAGGTACTTGGCGCAGTGGCCGGCGATGATCCTGCCGACGGCGGTCGAGCCGGTGAAGTTCACCCGGCGCACCGCCGGATGGGCGATCATGGCCTCGACCACCGCCGCCGCGTCGGCCGGCGCGTTGGTGATGAAGTTGACCACGCCCGGCGGCAGACCGGCTTCCTGCAGCGCCTCGATGATCAGGCCGTGGGTCGCGGGGCACAGTTCCGAGCCCTTGAGCACGACGGTGTTGCCGCAGGCCAGCGGCACCGCCACCGCCCGCACCGCCAGGATGATGGGCGCGTTCCACGGCGCCATGCCCAGCACCACGCCGGCCGGCTTGCGCAGGCCCATCGACAGGCAGCCTGGCACGTCGGACGGAATGATCTCGCCGCCGATCTGGGTGGTGAGCGCGGCCGCTTCGAGCAGCGTGCCGGCCGCGAGGTGGACATTGAAGCCGACCCACAGGTTGGACGCGCCGGTCTCGGCCGCCATCGCGGCGATGAAGGCCGGCGCCTTGGCTTCCAGCGCCTGCGCGGCCTTGGTCAGCAGCGCCCGGCGCTCGCCCGGCCCCAGGGCGGACCAGGCCGGAAAGGCCTGGGCAGCGGCCTCGACGGCGGCCACCGCATCCTGCACCGTCGCGGCCGGCGCCACGGTAGCCACCGTGCCGTCCAGCGGGTTGCGGCGCTCGAAGGTGGCGCCGTTGCTGGCGGATTTTTTCTCGCCATTGATCAGGAGGGAAATTTGCGTCATGGTGTGTCTCCGGTTCTCAAGTTGGAATTGAACTGATGTGCTATGAAATAAATAGCTGGCTGCGCAGGCAGTGCCTGCGCTGGAGGCCTGTTTGATGCTTCAAGCCACGTCCACCTCGACCAAAATCGGCCGGGGCGACTGCAGGGCGCTGTGCAGCACGCTGGCCAGCTGGGCGGCGTCCTTCACATTCACCGCCTCGCAGCCCTGGCCCCGGGCCAGCGCCAGGAAGTCCAGCTCGGGCAGGTCGGT
>JAQGMN010000057.1 GCA_028292345.1 Polaromonas sp.
GCATGCGGGTAGTCGTGCTCGGTCACCTTCCAGGCTTGTGCCGCACCGATCTGCACGCCGAGCTCTTCCATCAGTTCCCGGCGCAGGGCCTCTTCGACCGTCTCGCCGGCTTCGAGCTTGCCGCCCGGAAATTCCCAATACCCCGCATAGGGCTTGCCGTCAGGCCGCGTAGACAGCAGCAAGGCATCGTCGGCGCGGATCAGGATGCCGACCGCGACCTCGGTGTGCTTGCGGGGTTCCTTCATCGCCGTAGTCATCGCGCGCGACTCAAGCACGGCCCGCGTAGTCGCGAGCGAACTGATAGGCCACGCGGCCGCTGCGCGAACCGCGCTCCAGCGCCCAGACCAGCGAGGCCGGGCGCGCCGCTGCGATGGCCTCGGCACCCACGCCAAACGACGACAGCCACTGGGCCACGATGGTCAGGTATTCGTCCTGGCTGAACGGGTAGAAGCTCACCCACAGGCCAAAGCGCTCGGACAGGGAAATCTTTTCCTCCACGACCTCGCCGGGATGGACTTCGCCATCCTCGGTGTGCGTGTAGGTCAGGTTTTCCATCATGTACTCGGGAAGCAGGTGCCGGCGGTTGCTGGTGGCGTAGATCAGTACATTGGGCGTGGCGGCGGCGATCGAGCCGTCCAGGATGGATTTGAGCGCCTTGTAGCCGGGCTCGCCTTCCTCGAAGCTGAGGTCGTCGCAAAAGACGATGAATTTTTCCGGCAGGCCGGACACCACATCGACGATGTCGGGCAAGTCGGTCAGGTCGGCCTTGTCCACCTCGATCAGGCGCAGGCCCCGGGCCGAATATTCGTTCAGGCAGGCCTTGATCAGCGACGATTTTCCGGTGCCGCGCGAGCCGGTCAGCAACACGTTGTTGGCTGGCTGGCCGCTGACGAACTGCTCGGTGTTGCGCCGGATTTTTTCCTTCTGGTCCTCGATTTCCTTCAGGTCGGCCAGTTGCATGGTGCCCAGGTGCCGGACCGGTTCCAGCGCAGCATGGCCGGAACTGCGCTTGCGGTAGCGGTAGGCCACGGAGGCGCTCCAGTCCGGCGCGCCCAGGGGCTGCGGCAGGACGGACTCGATGCGCGCCATCAGCGACTCGACCCGCAGCATCAGGCGTTCAAATTGTTCGTTCATGCGCAATCGCCTGGCGGTTCAGCTGCGGTAGTCCGCGTTGATCTTGACGTAGTCGTAGGACAGGTCGCAGGTCCAGACGGTGTCCAGCGCGTCGCCCCGGCCGAGCACGACGCGCACGGTGATCTCGCTTTGCTTCATCACCCGCTGGCCATCGGCTTCGACGTAGTCTGCATGCCGGCCGCCATGCTTGGCCACCAGCACGTCGTCCAGGTACAGATCGATTTTCGTCTGGTCGAGATCGGCAATGCCGGCGTACCCCACGGCGGCCAGAATCCGTCCCAGGTTCGGGTCGCTGGCGAAAAATGCCGTCTTCACCAGCGGCGAATGGGCGATGGCATAGCCCACCTGCCGGCATTCGTCGCCGGTCCTGCCGCCTTCTACGCGGATGGCGATGAACTTGGTCGCGCCTTCGCCGTCGCGCACGATGGCCTGCGCCAGCTGCTGCGCAATGCCCATCAAGGCCGCGCGCAAGATCTGGCCGTCCGCGCTGTCGAGCGACATGATGGGCGCGTGCGCAGCCTGGTTGCTGGCGATGACCACGAACGAGTCGTTGGTCGAGGTGTCGCCGTCAATCGTGATGCGGTTGAACGACGCATCGGCCAGTTCCCTGGCCAGTTGCGCCATCAGGCCCTGCGACACGCAGGCATCGGTCGCCAGAAAGCCCAACATGGTCGCCATGTTGGGCCGGATCATGCCCGCGCCTTTGCTGATGCCGGTGATGGTGACAGGCGCGCCGCCCAGGTTGACACGCGTCGAAAACGCCTTGGGCACCGTGTCGGTGGTCATGATGGCTTCGGCGGCGCTGGCCCAGTTGTCGGCTTTGGCGTCGGCCAGCGCGGCGGGAATGCCGGCGCCAATCCGGTCATGCGGCAGCGGCTCCATGATGACGCCGGTCGAGAACGGCAGGATCTGCTCGGGCGCCAGGCTCAGCGCGCGCGCCAGTTCGATGCAGGTGGACTGGGCGCGGATCAGGCCGTCCTGGCCAGTGCCGGCATTGGCATTGCCGGTGTTGATCAGCATGGCGCGGATGCCGTGGTTCTGGCCCCCGTTCGCCGCCAGATGCTCGCGGCAGATCTGCACCGGCGCGGCGCAAAACCGGTTCTGGGTGAAGACGGCGCCGACCGAAGCGCCCTCGTCGAGCAACAGCACGGCCAGATCCTTGCGGTTGGCCTTGCGGATGCCGGCTTCCGCAATGCCCCAGCGCACGCCGGGCACGGGGAAAAGCTCTGCGGCGGGCGTGGCGATCAGGTTGACAGGCATGGATGGGCTCCGGTAAGACAGGGTGGGGGCGCCGCGGGCGCCCGTGAAATGATCAGGACGCGCAGGAAATCAGGTCAGCTTGCCGTGGCAGAGCTTGTATTTCTTGCCCGAACCGCAGGGGCACGGATCGTTGCGGCCGACACGCGGCATGGCCGAGGCAGTGCCGGGCTGCTGCCGGCGCGTTGTCTCGTCCACCGTGGTTTCCGTCTCGCCCGTTTCGGTTGGCGCGGTGTAGGTCACGTTGCTGATGTTTTCCGCCCGGCTTTCGAGCGCTTCGGCCGCCTGACCCAGTTGCTCGCCCGACTGGACCTGGACCGTCATCAGGGTCTTGGTGACCTCGTTCTTCACGCTGTCGAGCAGTTGGCCAAACAACTCGAACGCTTCGCGCTTGTATTCCTGCTTGGGCTGCTTCTGGGCATAGCCGCGCAGGTGAATGCCCTGGCGCAGGTAGTCCAGCGCGCTCAGGTGCTCGCGCCAGTGGCTGTCGATGCTTTGCAGCAGCACCACGCGCTCGAACTGCGTGAAATTTTCCTTGCCGATCTTCTCCAGCTTTTCGGCAAAGGCGGCTTCAGCGGCGGCGCTGACTTTTTCCAGCACTTCCTCGTCGGTGATGGCCGTGGCGGCTTCGATGTCCTGGCGCAGGTTCAGGTCGATGTGCCAGTCGTCGCGCAGCGCTTTTTCAAGGCCGGCAATATCCCACTGCTCTTCGACGCTTTCCGCCGGCACATACTGCCGCGCCAGGTCGGTGAAGCAGCCTTCGCGCAGCGACGCGATTTGCGGCTGCAGGTCGCTGGCGTCCATGATGTCGTTGCGCTGCTGGTAGATCACCTTGCGCTGGTCATTGGACACATCGTCGTATTCAAGCAGCTGCTTGCGGATGTCGAAGTTGCGCGCCTCGACCTTGCGCTGCGCCGATTCGATGCTGCGCGTGACGATGCCCGCCTCGATCGCCTCGCCATCGGGCATCTTCAGGCGCTCCATGATGGAGCGCACCCGGTCGCCGGCAAAGATGCGCATCAGCGGGTCGTCCAGGCTCAGGTAAAAGCGGGAAGAACCCGGGTCGCCCTGGCGGCCCGAGCGGCCGCGCAACTGGTTGTCGATGCGGCGCGACTCGTGCCGCTCGGTGGCGATGATGCGCAGGCCGCCCAGCGCCTTGACCTGATCGTTTTCCTGCTTGCACTCGGCCTGCAGCTGCACGATTCTGGACGCCTTGGCGTCCGCATCGAGCGACTCGTCGGCCTCGACCGCCTCGATCAGCTTTTCCACATTGCCGCCCAGCACGATGTCGGTGCCGCGTCCGGCCATGTTGGTGGCAATGGTGATCATCTTCAGCCGGCCGGCCTGGGCGACGATGTCGGCTTCGCGCGCATGCTGCTTGGCGTTGAGCACCTGGTGCGGCAGGTTTTCCTTGATCAGGAGCTGGTCGATGATTTCCGAGTTCTCGATCGAGGTCGTTCCCACCAGCACCGGCTGGCCGCGCTCATAGCATTCGCGGATGTCCTTGATCGCTGCTTCGTATTTCTCGCGCGTGGTCTTGTACACGCGGTCCAGCTGGTCTTCCCGCTTGCTGATGCGGTTGGGCGGAATCACGGTGGTTTCCAGTCCGTAGATTTCCTGGAATTCGTAGGCTTCGGTGTCGGCCGTGCCGGTCATGCCCGAAAGCTTCTTGTAAAGGCGGAAATAATTCTGGAAGGTGATCGACGCCAGCGTCTGGTTCTCGGCCTGGATCTGCACGCCTTCCTTGGCTTCCACCGCCTGGTGCAAACCGTCGCTCCAGCGGCGGCCCGACATCAGGCGGCCGGTGAATTCGTCCACGATCACGACTTCGCCCTGCTGCACCACATAGTGCTGGTCGCGGTGGTACAGCAGGTTGCCGCGCAGCGCGGCATACAGGTGGTGCATCAGCGAGATGTTCGCCGGGTCGTACAGCGTGGCGCCTTCGGGAATCAGGCCAAGCTCAAACAGGATGCGCTCGGCGCTCTCGTGGCCCTGCTCGGTCAAAAACACCTGGTGCGTCTTTTCATCAATGGTGTAGTCGCCAGGCTTGGTCACGCCCTCGCCGGTGCGCGGGTCGGCCTCGCCCTCCTGGCGCGTCAGCAAGGGCACGACCTTGTTGATGGCCAGGTACATCTCGGTGTGGTCTTCGGCCTGGCCGCTGATGATGAGCGGCGTGCGCGCCTCGTCGATCAGGATCGAGTCCACCTCGTCGACGATGGCGAAGTTCAGCCCGCGCTGCACGCGGTCGCCGACTTCGTACACCATGTTGTCGCGCAGGTAGTCAAAGCCGAATTCGTTGTTGGTGCCGTAGGTGATGTCGGAGTTGTAGGCCGCCTGCTTTTCCTCGCGCGACATGTTGGGCAAATTGATGCCGACGCTCATGCCCAGGAAGTTGTACAGCTTGCCCATCCAGCGGGCGTCGCGGCTGGCCAGGTAGTCGTTGACCGTGACCACATGCACGCCCTGGCCGGTCAGGGCATTGAGGTACACCGGCAGCGTGGCGGTGAGGGTCTTGCCCTCACCGGTGCGCATTTCGGAGATCTTGCCGTTGTGCAGTGACATGCCGCCCAGCAGCTGAACATCGAAGTGGCGCATCTTCATGATGCGCTTGCTGCCTTCGCGCACGACGGCAAAAGCCTCCGGAAGCAAGGCATCCAGCGCCTCGCCAGCGGCTACCCGGTCCCTGAACTCCTGCGTCTTGGCGCGCAACTGGCCATCGTCAAGCTTTTCGTACTGCGTTTCCAGCGCATTGATTTGGTCTACGGTTTTGCGGTAGGTCTTGAGCAGCCGATCGTTGCGGCTGCCGAAAATTTTGGTCAGGATATTGGAAGCCATAAATGCGAAGCCGCTATTGGCCGCTCCCCTGAGCTGGCAATGCGGCCAAAATCCCTTATTGAGTACGGAACTTAGGTGTGGGCACAAACAGTTAGTTCAACCGTGCGCAAACCGCAGATTTTAGCGCTGCCAGGGAGATGGCAATTTCACGGACTCAAACGAATGAGATTCCATAGCTGCCAGCCAAAAATTTTACAAAGGTCGAGAAGGGCTACCGCCTGGAATTGCTGGCTTTGGCAAATGCAGCGCCAGGGTTGGTGGTTTTAACTGACTTCAAAGGAACCCGGACATGGCCTCTACAGGAAAGCGGATCGCCGGCCTCAACGGAAAAACCGAGGATGGAATGCCGCGATAATCAAAGTGCCATGCATATCCCCATCATCAACTGACCATGCACAAACGCCTGCAATCAGCAGTCAGTTTGCACCAGGCCGCCGGAAACTCGCCGTCCCTTGCGCGCCTGACCGACCTGGTCCGCGAATCGAACCATCGTTTGAAAGCCATTGAAACGCTGATACCACTGGCCCTGCGACCGGCCGTCAAGGCAGGGCCGATCGATGGTGAAAACTGGTGTCTTCTGGTGAACGGGAATGCGGCTTCCGCCAAGGTCCGGCAGTTGGTACCGCTCCTCCAGTCGAGCCTGTTGCGCCAGGGCTGGAAGGTCAAGTCGATCCGATTGAAGATATTGGTTGAAAGGAAGCCGTGACGGAGGCCGACAGTGCGAATATCGATGCGCCATTTTGAATATGCTATTTTTTTGTATAGCAAACAATGCAGCCCCGATAAGCGCTAATCGGGGCTTTAGACGTGAATTTTGGAATGGTGCCGCTTGTCGGAATCGAACTGACGACCTACCGCTTACAAGGCGGTTGCTCTACCAACTGAGCTAAAGCGGCACAAATCGTATTCTACTTCACCCGCTTGAGTGAGGGACGTGGCCGTGTCGGCGGTTTGGGAGGCTCGGGCGCATCCGTTTTTTTATGCTTGCCTTTGCCTGCGGCCTGCGTGTCCGGCAGGTTTTCAACCAGTTGCATGATCTTGCTGTCGGACGCTTCCGACGAAGAAGGGCCAGCAGACGGCAGGGCATCCTGAGCCGGCACAGCAAGTCGCGACTCAGGGGAGTCGCTGGATTGAACAGGCGCGATTTCGAGCGGGAAAGCCATTCCCTGTCCGTTTTCCCGGGCATAGATGGCAATCACATGGCTGATGGGCACCAGGATTTCACGCGCGCTGCCGCCAAAACGCGCCTTGAATTCGATGAACTCGTTGCCCAGGGTAAGGGAACTGGTGGCATCAAAACCGATGTTCAGCACGATCTCGTTATTTTTCACGTATTCACGCGGGACCTGCACGGTGCTGTCCACCGATACGGCCACATAAGGGGTGAAGCCGTTGTCGGTGCACCATTCGTACAAGGCACGAATGAGGTAAGGACGGGTGGACGTGGCTTGCGGAGCATTCATGAATTCGGCCAAGTTGCTGATTCCGTTAAATTCGATGCGGCCGTTACTTGCGCATCACCTTCTCGGAAGGCGTCAATGCCTCGATGTAGGCCGGGCGGGAAAAAATCCGTTCGGCATACTTGAGCAGGGGTGCCGCATTTTTCGACAGGTCGATGCCGTAGTAGTCCAGGCGCCAAAGCAAAGGCGCAATGGCGACGTCCAGCATCGAGAAATTGTCACCCAGCATGAACTTGTTCTTCAGGAAAATTGGTGCGAGTTGTGTCAGGCGGTCGCGGATATGGGCACGCGATTTTTCCAGCGCCTTTTCGTTTCCCTTGGAAGCGCGGGATTCGAGGGCGCTGACATGGACAAACAGTTCTTTTTCGAAGTTCAGCAGGAACAGCCGGACCCGCGCCCGGTCAACCGGATCACCGGGCATGAGTTGCGGATGCGGGAAACGCTCGTCGATGTACTCGTTGATGATGTTCGACTCGTACAGGATCAGGTCGCGCTCCACCAGAATCGGCACCTGGCCGTAGGGGTTCATCACATTGATGTCTTCAGGCTTGTTGTACAGGTCTACATCGCGGATTTCAAAATCCATGCCCTTTTCAAACAGAACGAAACGGCAGCGGTGCGAAAAAGGGCAGGTTGTACCTGAATAAAGGACCATCATGATTCGGAACTCCTAAAAGCAAAAGAGTGGAAGGCTAAGATTCAAACCTTAGAACCGTCCACTCCGAAGGCGCCAATCTGCACCAGGGCAGGCCCTGGAAGCATTGATCGGCACAAAATTATTTGACGTCTTTCCAGAACGCCGCGTTGAGGCGCCAGGCCACGAAGGTCAGGCACAGCAGAAACAGCAGCACCCACACACCGATGCGAACACGGGTGTTTTGCACCGGCTCCGCCATCCACTGGAGATAACCGACAAGATCGCCCATGGCCTGGTCGTATTGCAGTGGCGACATGACACCCGGCGTGACCTGCTCCCAGCCCTTGAAAATGGCAACCTTGTGGCCGTGTTCTTCCTTTTCTTCGTACACCGGCTTGCGCACGCCCTGAAGCTCCCAAAGCGCATGCGGCATGGCCACGTTGGGAAAAGCCAGGTTGTTCCAGCCCGTTGCCTTGGTCTCGTCACGGTAGAAGGTACGCATGTAGGTGTACAGGTAGTCCGCACCCGAGCCGCCGGCGCCGGCACGCGAACGTGCGATCACGGTCAGGTCGGGGGGCGTTCCGCCAAACCAGTCCTTGGCCTGTTTCGGATCAATTGCCGCCTTCATGGTCTCGCCGACTTTTTCAGTCGTGAACAACAAGTTGTCCTTGATCTGCTGGTCGGTCAGCCCGATGTCTTTCAGGCGATTGAAGCGCATGAAGGCTGCCGAGTGGCAGTTCAGACAGTAATTGACAAAGAGCTTGGCACCGTTTTGCAGCGAGGCCATGTCGTTGGTATTGTTGGGCGCTTTGTCCCAGGCCATACCGCCTTCCGACGCCTGTGCCCCGACCATCAGGCCAAGGGAAGTGATCAGGGCAAAAATGATTTTTTTCATGGTGATAGCTTTCTGCGCTCAGTGGGCTGCAAAAATAACGCGGTCAGGCACCCGCTTGAAAGTGCCCAGCCGGCTCCACCATGGCATCAGCAGGAAGAAACCGAAGTAGAAAAGGGTTCCTATCTGCGAAACGCGCTCGCCGATGGCCGAAGGCGGCTGAACGCCCAGATAGCCCAGGATCAGGAAGTTGATCACGAAAATGCCGTAGAGGTATTTGTTCCAGCTCGGACGATAGCGAATCGACTTGACTTCGCTGTTGTCCAGCCACGGCAGGAAGAACAGGATGACGACCGCGCCGCCCATGACCACGACGCCCCAGAACTTGGCATCGATCAACAGCATGGCAGCGACCAGCACCACGGCTGCGCCAACGATGATGGCCTTGAACAAACCGGCGATCCGGGCTTTGACCACGCCGAGCACGGCACCCAGGAGCACGCAGGCAATCAAGGCATACATCATCTCGCTAGTGATGGCGCGCAGCATCGAGTAGTAAGGCGTGAAATACCAGACCGGTGCGATGTGCAGCGGCGTCTTCAGCGGATCGGCAGGAATGAAGTTGTTGTACTCCAGGAAGTAGCCGCCAAACTCCGGCGCAAAGAAAATGATGGCGCTGAAGATCATCAGGAAAAGGCTGACGGCGAAAATGTCATGCACCGTGTAGTACGGGTGGAACGGAATGGCGTCCAGCGGATGGCCGTTGGCATCGCGCGGGGCGTTCGGGCCCTTGACCTCGACGCCGTCGGGGTTGTTGGAGCCGACTTCATGCAGGGCAATGATGTGCGCCACGACCAAGCCCAGCAGCACCAGCGGCACGGCAATCACGTGGAAGGCAAAGAAGCGGTTCAGCGTGGCATCGCCCACCACATAGTCGCCGCGAATCAGCAGGGCCAGGTCCGGGCCGATGAACGGGATGGCGGCAAACAGGTTCACGATGACCTGGGCGCCCCAGTAGCTCATCTGGCCCCAGGGCAGCAGGTAGCCCATGAAGGCTTCAGCCATCAGCGCCAGGAAAATCGCGCAGCCGAAGACCCAGATCAGCTCGCGCGGCTTGCGGTAGCTGCCGTAGATCAGTCCGCGGAACATGTGAAGGTAAACCACGACGAAAAAGGCCGAGGCGCCGGTGGAATGCATGTAGCGGATCAGCCAGCCCCAGGGCACGTCGCGCATGATGTATTCGACCGAACCGAAAGCCAGCGACGCCTCGGGCTTGTAGTTCATCGTCAGGAAAATCCCCGTGACGATCTGGATCACCAGCACCAGCAGGGCCAGCGAGCCGAAGATGTACCAGAAGTTGAAGTTCTTGGGCGCGTAGTACTCGCTCATGTGCTCTTTGAAGAGCTTGCTGGCGGGGAAACGGTTGTCGATCCACGTCATCGCCTTGTCGGCGAGCGGGGCATCAGGGGAAATTTCTTTGAATACAGCCATGACTGATCCTGGTTCGGTGAGTTTCTTTGGCCTTGGATTGATACAGTGCGGAACGGCAGGGTTTCAAGCGCAGGTGGCAGGGTCTTGTAAAAAAGGTAGCAGGCCTTCAGGCCTTCTTGTCTTCACCGATCAGCAGCTTTGCATCCGACAGGTACATGTGGGGCGGCACTTCGAGGTTGTCCGGCGAAGGCTTGTTTTTGTACACGCGGCCTGCCAGGTCGAACGTCGATCCATGGCAGGGGCACAAAAAGCCGCCATGCCAGTCATCGGGCAGCGATGGCTGCGCGCCGGTCTGGAACTTGTCGGAAGGCGAGCAGCCCAGGTGCGGGCAAATGCCCACCACGACCAGCGTGTCGGCCTTGATGGAACGCGTCTCGTTGCGGGCGTATTCGGGGGTCCACTCAGGGAGCTTTCGCTCGGACTTCGGGTCTGCCAGCTGGCCGTCCACCTGGGCCAGGGCCGCCAGCTGCTCGGGCGTGCGCTTGACGATCCAGACGGGTTTTCCGCGCCACTCCACGGTCATCTTTTCACCCGGCTTCAGGGTGGAGATATCGACCTCGACCGCAGCACCGGTCGCCTTGGCCCGTTCAGACGGCTGGAAAGTGCTCACAAACGGCACGGCCACAGCGGCAACGCCTGCTCCGCCTACGGCACAGGTGGCGACGATCCAGTTTCTTTTATCTTTGTCGACAGGCGTGCCATGTGGCGCGCCCATTACGCTTGCTTGGGTCATGAAAGTCCTTCAAGAACTGGCTTGAAAAAGGAATAGTGGGGGGTCAACCCGCGATTGTAGCGGAGCAGGAAGGGGTATTTGAAGGCTTCGCGATGGTTTGAGGTCATCCTGCCCCGCACTTTTGCGATGGACGTATCCGCCTGGCGTGTTGCAGTCCAGACGTCAAAGCAGCTTGTGGATTCAGGCCAAAGCTGCATAATTATTGGCCATCGGCCACCACGCGCTGCAGGCACAACCACCACAAGGAAGCGGAGCAACCCATGGGCATGATGCAGGAATTCAAGGAATTTGCCGTCAAGGGCAATGTGATGGACCTGGCCGTCGGGGTGATCATCGGCGGGGCTTTCGGCAAAATTGTCGATTCCATCGTCGGCGACCTGATCATGCCCCTGGTCAGCAGGGTGTTTGGCGGGCTCGACTTTTCAAGTTACTACATCGGGCTGGCCGGGCAGGCCAGCGGACTGCCGCTGGTCGAGGCCAAGAAGGTGGGCGCCGTGTTCGCCTACGGCAACTTCATCACGGTGGCGCTGAATTTCCTTATCCTGGCCTTCATCATCTTCATGATGATCAAGCAGATGAACCGCCTCAGGAAACCCCGCCCGCTCGCCGCGCCGGCGGCAACGGCGGAAGACATCGTGCTGTTGCGTGAAATCCGCGACAGCCTGAAGCACCGGCCTTGATTTCCGGCTCCAAAGGATGCGGATCAGCGCACGGCTGATCCGGCAGCAGGCAAATTTCTCCTCAACCCTTGGCTACGCAGCCAGCTGGCGCGCCATCCGGATCGCGGCCAGCAGGCTGGAAGCGTCGGCTCGGCCGGTGCCGGCGATGTCGAACGCCGTGCCATGGTCCGGGCTGGTGCGCACCAGCGGCAATCCGAGCGTGACATTGACGCCCTGCTCCACCCCCAGGTATTTCACCGGAATCAGGCCCTGGTCGTGGTACATGGCCACCACCACGTCGAATTCGCCGGGCTTCGATGCGGCATGGCGCGCCCGCATGAACACCGTGTCCGGGGCAAAGGGGCCCTGCACATCCAGACCTTCGCGCAGGGCGGCCGCAATCGCCGGCGCAATGATCGATTGCTCTTCCGTGCCAAACAGCCCGCCTTCGCCGGCATGCGGATTCAGGCCCGCCACCGCGATGCGCGGCGGCCGCCCCAGCCCGGCCCGGACGGCGTGGTGCGCAATGCGCAAGGTCTGCAGCACGTTGTCGAAGGTGACGGCGTCAATCGCATGCCGCAGGGACATGTGGATGCTCACCAGCACGGTCCTGAGTTCGTCATTGGCCAGCATCATCCGCACCGGAACGTCGCTCACCGGCTTGCCCAAAAACGCGGCGGCCTCGGCCTGCAGCATTTCGGTATGACCCGGGAAACGCGCCGCCCAGCCACCGGCGGCCGACAGGGCTTCCTTGTGGATCGGCGCCGTGACCATGGCGGCAGCGTCGCCCGCCAGCACGGCACGCGCGGCCCAGGCGATGCATTCTGCCGCGGCCCTGCCAGCCAGGGCGCTGATCTGGCCGTAGGGAACCAGGCCAGGCAGTGCGCATGGCTGCAGCACGCCGATGCAGTTGGGCGGCACCGCAGGCAGGTCCGCCAGTGAACCGAGTTCGGCCACCGGCATCGCCGGATTTCCGGATTGCATGGCCACCAGCGCGCCAGCGCGTCGCAGCGTCGGCACGTCGCCGACCACCACGCAGCCCGCCAATTGCTGCGGTGACCCGGCAAAGGCCTTGGCGATGATTTCAGGGCCGATGCCGGCGGCATCGCCCATGGTGATGAGGAATGGGCCGGTTTGATGGGTCATGCAGGATTGTCGATCTCGATGAACTGGTGATTCAGGCCGAATTGCGCCGCCACATGCGCTGCAACGGCCGGCGCGCCGTAACGCTCCGAGGCATGGTGGCCGCAGGCCAAGAATGCCACGCCCATTTCGCGCGCAAGGTGCGCCTGCGGCTCGGAAATCTCGCCGGTGATGAAGGCGTCGGCGCCGGCGGCAATGGCCGGCTCGAAATAGCCTTGCGCCCCGCCGCTGCACCACGCTATTTTTTTAATAGCTGTAAGCGCAGGACCCGCCTGCGCGACAGGCCTTTTTAACGTATTTTCAATGTGCCGGGCCAGATCGCCGGCGGTGGCGAAGCTGCCGCCATCGCTTCGCTCGCCCAGAAAGCCCAGGCTTTGTTCGCCGAAGTTGCTGCTGGCCGTCAAGCCCAGTTGCCGTCCCAGCTGCGCATTGTTGCCTAGTTCAGGATGCGCATCGAGCGGCAGGTGGTAGGCAAACAGGTTGATGTCATGGGCCAGCAGCAGGGCGAGCCGCTGCTTCATCCAGCCCGCCACGCGGCCGTCCTGCCCGCGCCAGAACAGTCCGTGGTGCACGAAAATCGCATCGGCCTGCGCCTCAATGGCCGCTTCGATCAGCGCCCGGCTGGCCGTGACCCCGGACACAATGCGGCGGACTTGCGTTTTTCCCTCGACCTGCAGCCCGTTGGGGCCGTAGTCCTTGAAGCGGTCCGGCTGCAGCAGCGCGTCAAAGGCCGCCAGTAATTCCTGTCTGGTGGTGGTGTTCATGCCGGGATTGTCTCAGGCAAGCCTTGCCAGCCGAAAATTCCGTATTTTCTCCCTGTTGGCCGCTTTCGACTGGCTTGCGTCCTACGCGCAGGCATTGCGCATAAAGCACAATACGTGTACGCGGGCTGCCGGCGGACCACGCCGCACGCCCAGCGTTCATTTCACGCCAGCCAACTCCCTTTTTGATCCATGAAACGCACCTGGCTCCTGTTTTCCCAGACCGTCACTGTGTTGGTGGCGGCTTATTTCGTCGTCGCCACCTTGCAGCCGCAGTGGCTGAACCGGCGCGCCACGGTGGGCGGCATTTCCGTGATCGAAGCGCCCGCCAGCAGCCTGCCGCGCGCCGCCGGTTCGGCCGGCCCCAGCGGCAGCTTCGCCGCGGCTGCAAAAATCGCGTCGGCGGCGGTGGTGAGCATCAACACCAGCAAGGCGGCGGTCAAGAATCCGCAAATGAACGACCCGTGGTTCCGGTTTTTCTTCGGCGACCAGAACCAGGGCGAAGCGCAGGCGGGCCTGGGCAGCGGCGTGATCGTGAGCTCAAGCGGCTACATCCTGACCAACAACCATGTGGTCGAAGGCGCCGACGAGATCGAGGTGGTTCTCAACGACACCCGCAAGACCCGGGCGAAGGTGATCGGCACCGACCCCGACACCGACCTGGCCATCCTCAAGATCGACCTGGACAAGCTGCCGGTGATTGTCCTGGGCAACTCGGACGAGCTTCAGGTGGGCGACCCGGTGCTGGCCATCGGCAACCCGTTCGGCGTGGGCCAGACCGTGACCGGCGGCATCGTCAGCGCCCTGGGCCGCAACCAGCTGGGCATCAACACGTTTGAAAACTTCATCCAGACCGACGCGGCCATCAATCCCGGCAATTCCGGCGGCGCGCTGGTCGATGTCAATGGCAACCTGCTGGGCATCAACACCGCCATTTATTCGCGCTCGGGCGGCTCCATGGGCATCGGTTTTGCCATTCCGGTGTCCACGGCCAAGCAGGTGCTCGAAGGCATCGTGACCGAAGGCCAGGTGACGCGGGGCTGGATTGGCGTGGAGCCGCAGGAGCTCAATGCCGAACTGGTCGAGGCCTTCAAGCTCAAGCCCGAAGCGGCCAAGGCGGGCGGCGTGATCATCACCGGCGTGCTGCAGAACGGTCCCGCCGCCCAGGGCGGGATCCGGCCTGGCGACGTGATCATGGCCGTTGCCGGCCAACCGGTGCGCAATGTCAGCCAGTTGCTGACGGCGGTCGCCGCGCTCAAGCCCGGCACGCCAGCGCCGCTCAAGGTGCTGCGCGGCGACGGTCCGGTGGATATATCGGTGACACCGGCCCAGCGCCAGCGGCCTAGGGTGCAGCGCTGAAGGCGCGCTGCTTATGCGTGGCAGCGGCTCGGGCCTGGGAGTGTTTCTGAACCCCCCTTTTTTGCTATTGATTCAATAGCTGCAAGCGCTTATGCCTGCTGCGCAAACGGCCAATTTCTTTCAAAAATGGACAGGCTTCAATACTTGGCGACTTCCGTGTCGGCGTCAGGCGCCTTGGTGCTCTTGAGGAACATCTGGGCGGCCAGAATGCCGACCTCGTACAGCCCGCCCACCACCGCCAGCAGCATGATCATCGACCCCGCATCGGGCGGCGTGACCAGCGCGGTGACAATGGCCGCCCCCACCCAGAAGTAGCCCCGGTATTCGCGCAGCTGGGCGACACTGATCACCCCCATGCGCACCAGCAGAACCACGGCAATCGGCACTTCGAAGGCCAGCCCAAAGGCCAGGAACATGCCGAGGACGAAGTTCAGGTATTCCTCGATGTCCGGCGCCGCGGTGATCGACTTGGGCGCAAAGCTCTGGATGAAGCTGAACACCTGCCCGAACACCACATAGTAGGAAAACGCCACGCCGATGAAAAACAGCAGCGTGCTGGACACCACCAGCGGCATCACCAGTTTTTTTTCATGCGAATACAGGCCCGGCGCCACGAAAGCCCACACCTGGTAGAGCACCACCGGCAGCGCGATCATGAACGCCGCCATGAAGAGAATCTTGATCGGCACGACAAACGGCGACACGACGTTGGTGGCGATCAGGGTCGCACCCTTGGGCAGGCTGGCCACCAGCGGCGCGGCCATCAGGTCGTACAGGGCGCCCGGTCCGGGAAAGATGGCCAGGATGCCTGCCGCAATGCCGATGGCGATCACGGCCTTGATCATCCGGTCGCGCAACTCCATGAGGTGCTGAACGAAAGGCTGCTCGGTGCCTGCAAGCTCGTCGGGCTTGTCGCCGCCGTTGGGGTTGGAATCGCTCATGAAGGAAGTTTGCGCTGGATGAATTGCGCCGGCTTGCGCGCAAAGGAAAAATCAGGGGAATGCTTCATGCCTTGCGGCTGGGCTGCGGACGGAATCGTGCCACCCGGGCCGCACCGGACTGGGCCTTGGTGCGAACGCCCGAGCGGGCCTTGAACCATTGCGGCGTGGCGCCGCGCTTGAGCCGCCACTTCTTTTTCGGATGCCGGTATTCGGGAAACACCTCGAAGCCGGGCAGGTTGTCGGAGGTGGTGGACGTTGCCGTGTCGGACCACGATTTTTCAAAATCGGTGGCGCCGGTCCGGATCGAGCCCTCGACATCGCGGGCTGCTTCCTCGACGGTTTCCTTCATTTTCCGGAACTCGTCGAGTTCCATGGAACGGTTCACTTCCTGCTTCACGTCGTTGACGTAGCGCTGCGCCTTGCCGAGCAGCGTGCCCACGGTACGCGCCAGGCGGGGCAGCTTTTCAGGCCCGATGACGATCAGCGCGACCGCGCCGATCAGGGCAATTTTGGAGATGCCGAGGTCAATCACGGCAGATCAGCCTGGGAAGATGCCAAACATCGAAAAGCCAAAATTCCGGCATGCATCAGGGCTTTTGCCGGGCTTCGACGTCGATCGTGTTGCGCTCGGACGTGGCCTTGGCCTGGGCATTGGTCACCTGGCTGGCGGGAACCACCGGTTTTTCATCCTCGGGCGGCTGGCCGCCATCCTTCATGCCATCCTTGAAACCCTTCACAGCGCCGCCCAGGTCGCCGCCCATGTTCCTGAGTTTCTTGGTGCCGAACACCATCACCACGATCAACAGCACGATCAACCAGTGCCATATCGAAAATCCACCCATGGTTATCTCCTAATCTGAAAACAGTCTATTGACTGGTATGTTTGCAACAAAGCCTGATTCTAAAGGCCCGATGTGACGGCGCCTATGACCCTGCAAGCCTGCAGGGTAGTAAAAAACAGCCCGTTCAGCCCCGAAGCCAGGGCCGGGGGCCGCCCATCACATGAAGGTGCAGGTGGTGGACTTCTTGGCCGCCCTCCTGGCCGGTGTTGACGACGGTGCGAAAACCCCCCTCGGGATAAGGCTTGCAGCCCTGCTCCAGCGCCAGCCGGGGGGCCAGCAGCAGCATGCGGCCCAGCAGGCCTTCGTGCGCCGGGCCGACCTGGGCCAGCGAGTCGATATGCGCCTTGGGAATGATCAGCAGATGCACCGGCGCCGCCGGATGGATGTCGTGAAAAGCGAAGAATTCCTCGTCCTCGTACACCTTGCGGCTGGGAATGGCGCCAGCGGCAATCTTGCAGAAAATGCAGTGGATGTCGGGTTGGCTCATGCGGCCTCCACGGCGCGGCCGGCGTTCATGCGCACCATGCCCTTGACGATGCGGTACAGGAACCAGACCGAGATCAGGCCCCAGGCGATCCAGCCGGGCACGATGAACAGCAGCCAGAGCCACGAGGTCAGCAGGTAGAGCACGCCGGCCCAGAGCACCGAACGAATGCGCCAGCTGAAGTGCGATGCCTGCCAGGTGCCGGCTGCGTCGCTGCGCTTGACCAGGTCAATGACCAGCGCCACCGCCAGCAGCGCGATGGACACCTGGGCCCCCGGCAGCACGGCCGCGACGGCGACCACCAGGTGCAGCACATAGCTGACCCAGCCCCAGGTTTTCAGCCCCTCGTCGGGCTCGATGGTCACAATGTCGTCGCGCATGGGTGGCTCCTTTGTCAGTCGTTGGTGGCTTCGCGGTGCTGCGCCTTGCGCAGCGCCTTTTCCTCGATGCCGCTGGTGCCTTCGCGGCGCTCCAGTTCGGCCAGCACGTCGGCGGGGCGCAGGTTGTAATGCGCCAGCGCGATCAGCGAATGGAACCACAAATCGGCGACCTCGCCGACCAGCTTGCCATTCAGCTCGGGCGTCGGGCCGCCGTGGTCGATGTCCTTGGCGGCCATCACGGTTTCAGTGGCCTCCTCGCCGATTTTCTTCAAAAAGGCGTCCGGACCCTTGTGCAGCAGGCGCGCCACATAACTTTTGTCGGGGTCGCCGCCCTGCCCTGGCTTGCGGCTCTCGATGATGGCCGCCAGGCGCTCAAGGGTTTCGTTGGAATTCATGGTGTCCATTGCGGATTATTTATAGATGCTGGCGGGGTCTTTCAAGACCGGCTCGGTCGCGACCCACTGGCCGTCCTGGTAAAGGCTGAAAAAGCAGCTGTGGCGGCCGGTGTGGCAGGCAATGCCCGGTTCCCCGGGCTCATGCCCGAGCTGCGTGACCTTGAGCAGCACCACGTCGCTGTCGCAGTCAAGCCGGATTTCATGCAC
>JAQGMN010000135.1 GCA_028292345.1 Polaromonas sp.
TCACCGGGCGCCGCACCGTGCCGCAAATTTTCATTGGCGCCACGCACGTCGGCGGCTGCGACGATCTTATGGCGCTGGTCGACCGGGGCGGCCTGATGCCGCTGCTTGCAGGCGCCGCCTGAGCGCCGTGCCGGCGATTTTCACGCCGAAGTCCCTGAGATAATCCGCCTCGAATTGCCTGCGCCCTCGCGTTGCCCCCTGCGGATGGCGCAGGGTTTTTGCATTCCATCCAATTTTCAAACACCTTCACGAAAGACCCCCCATGGCCGAAGACAACCTTGACCCCGTATTCCAGATCCAGCGCGTTTACCTGAAGGACATGTCGCTGGAGCAGCCCAATTCGCCCGAAATCCTGCTGAACCAGGAGCAGCCCGCTGTCGAGATCCAGCTCGGTGTCGATGCCAAGCCGGTGGCCGACGGCCTGTTTGAAATCACCGTGACGGCCACCGTGCACACCAGGATCGAGGACAAGACCGTGTTCATGGTCGAAGCCAAGCAGGCCGGCATTTTTGAAATCCGCAATGTGCCGAGCGAACAGATGGGCACGCTGCTGGGCATTGCCTGCCCGCAAATCGTCTATCCCTACCTGCGCGGCAACGTGGCGGACATCATCCAGCGCGGCGGCTTTCCGCCGGTGCACATGGCCGAGATCAACTTCCAGGCGATGTACGAGCAGCAGCAGGCCGAAGCCATGATGGCCACGGCCGAAGCGCCGCAAATCATCGTTTGATGGCGCAGCGCGCCCAAGCGGCCAGCGCGCGCTGGCCGGCATGAAAATCCTGGTCTTGGGCGCCGGCGCCTGGGGCACCGCGCTGGCTGTCAATGCCGCAGTCGCTGCCGATGCGGGCGTCGGCCGGCACGAGGTCACCCTGTGGGCCCGCAATCCGCTTCAGGTCCAGGCCCTTCAGGCCGAGCGGGCCAATGCCCGCTACCTGCCCGGCATTGCCCTGCCGCCCAGCCTGCGCTTGCAGGGTGGCGATGGGGAGTCGCTGGCCCAGGCGGTCAGCGGGCAGGAACTGATCATCCTGGCCACGCCGGTCGCGGCCGCGCGAAGCATGCTGGTGCAACTCCAGCAGGCGCGGGTGCCCGTGGCCTGGCTGAGCAAGGGCTTTGAATCGCCGGCGTCGGCTGCACCGGCTTCTGCTTCATTTTCAGAGCCTTTTGGCCTGATGGTGCATGAGGTGCGGGCACAGGTTGCTCCTGATTTGAGAGCGGGCGTGCTCAGCGGCCCGAGTTTTGCACTGGAAGTGGCACGCGGCCAGCCGACGGCGCTGGTGGCCGCCAGCGATCATGCCGAGGTGCGCGCCGCGCTGGTGGCCGCCTTTCACAACCCCAGCCTGCGCGTTTATGCCAGCGACGACCTGGTCGGCGTGGAAGTCGGCGGGGCCGTCAAGAACGTCATGGCGATTGCCGCCGGCCTGTGCGACGGCCTGCAACTGGGCCTCAATGCCCGGGCCGCCCTGATCACCCGGGGACTGGCCGAAATGACGCGGCTGGGCGTGGCGCTGGGCGCGCGCGCCGAAACCTTCACCGGCCTGTCGGGACTGGGCGACCTGGTGCTGACGGCGACCGGCGACCTGAGCCGCAACCGCAAGGTCGGACTGCTGCTGGCGCAGGGCCAGACCTTGGGCGAAGTGCTGGCGTCGCTGGGCCATGTGGCCGAGGGCGTGTATTGCGCCCGCACCGTGGTGCAGCGCGCCGCCAGCCTGGGCGTGGACATGCCGATTGCCCAGTGCGTGGTGGCTTTGCTCGACGGCAGGCTGCAGGCCTCGCAGGCCGTGGCCGCCCTGATGGAGCGCGAGCCCAAGACCGAACTCGCCGGCTATTGAATCAATTGCCGGTCGTGCCCCCGGTGCTGGCCGGGACGCCATCCTTTTTTTCTGTCTTGCGCAGGACAATCGTGAGCAGCAGCGACGCATCCTGCACCGCCGTCAGCGCATGGTCCACGCCGCCTTCCAGCCAGACCAGCTGGTTGGCCTGCATCTGCCGGGTCTGCCCGCCCGCCGTCAGGCTGACCGCGCCTTCCAGGCAGTGAATCGTGACCTCGCCCTTGACCCAGTGCGACGGCATGGTTTTGCCGGCCGGCATGACCAGGCGGATGACCTCCAGCTCATCGGTCTTGAACAAAGCCACATTGCGTGATTCGGACAGCTTGGTGCCCAGGGGCTGGACATCAACCAGTTGTCCGGGGGCGGCATGTGCAATGGCCATAGTCAAACTCCATGAAAGCGGCGGGAATGCCTTGAGGCGTTTTATACATCAGTGCCGGTTGCCCTTGCCTGGGAAGGCGTTTACGCGCCTAGCCGGCGCGGCGATTTGAGCCGGTTCCCAAAAATTAAAGAAAAAGAGCCTTTGGCGCATGCAGGGCGGGCGTATATAGCTATGAAAATAGTAGCAATGAATGCAACGCCCGATCCGCGCCTGCCGCGCCGCCTCAAATCTCCAGGTTGTCGATCAGGCGGGTATTGCCCAGCTTGGCCGCGCCCAGCACCACCAGCGGCTCGCCGGCCAGCGGCCCTTGCGGCGGCAGGAGGTCGGCGCGCCGGCGCACCGTCAGGTAGTCGGGCTTCCAGCCGCGCCGCGCCAGCGCCTGCATGGCCTGGGCTTCCAGCGCGGCCAGGTCGGGCAAGCCCGGCGCCTCGCGCGCGGCTTCGCCCAGCGCGCGCAGGGCTTGCGAAAGATGCGCCGCTTCCTGGCGCTGCTCGGGCGTGAGGTAGCTGTTGCGCGACGACAGGGCCAGCCCGTCGTCGGCGCGCTGGGTCTCGCCGGCCAGGATCTCGATGGGCAGGGCAAACTGCTGCACCATGCGGCGCACCACCATCACCTGCTGGTAATCCTTCTTGCCGAAGGCGGCGACGCCGCCCGGCATGCCGGCGAACACGCAGGAAAACAGCTTCATCACCACGGTGCTCACGCCAATGAAGAAGCCGGGCCGGAAATGGCCCTCCAGGATGTCGCTCAGGTCGGTCGCCGGATGGACCTTGAAGCTCTGCGGCTCGGGGTACAGGTCTTTTTCGCGCGGAGCGAACACCACGTCGCAGCCCGCCGACTCCAGCCGCTGGGCATCGGCATCGAGCGTGCGCGGATAGCTGTCGAAGTCTTCATGCGGCGCGAACTGCAGGCGGTTGACGAAAATGCTCGACACCGTCACGTCGCCCAGCGGCCTGGCCTGCCGGACCAGGGCGATATGGCCCTCGTGCAGGTTGCCCATGGTGGGAACAAAGGCCGGGCGCTTGAAGCCGCTCAGCTGCTCGCGCAGTTCGGCAATGGTGTGGACGATGTGCATGGTGTCTCCTTGGGTGACGGCCCGTTGTGGGCATGTTCTTTGAATCTTGCAGCGAAACCGCAGCGGGTTGCCGCGCTACCAGGCGTGGACGTTGTTGTCCGGAAAGCTGCCGTCCTTCACGGCCCGCACGTAGGCTTCCATGGCGCCGCGCACGCTGGGCGCGCCGTCCATGAAGTTGTGGACGAACCTGGCCATCTTGCCCAGGTTCATGCCCAGCATGTCGTGCAGCACCAGTACCTGGCCCGATGTGCCGTTGCCCGCGCCGATGCCGATGGTCGGGCAGCGCGTGAGCATCTGGGTCACCTCAAGCGACAGCGCCGCAGGCACCATTTCCAGTACCAGCATCGACGCGCCCGCGTCCTGCAACGCGCTGGCGTCGCGGCGCAGCTGCGCGGCCGATTCGTCGGTCTTGCCCTGCACCCGGTAGCCGCCCAGCGCATGCACGGTCTGCGGCGTCAGGCCCAGGTGGGCGCAGACCGGAATGCCGCGCTCG
>JAQGMN010000138.1 GCA_028292345.1 Polaromonas sp.
ATTCGCAGTTGGGCGATCTGCCGGTCCGGGCTGTAGCCGGGCTGTTCAAACGTGGAAAGTGCAGCTGACATGGAAGTCCTGTGAGAGAGCCCTGCATGCTACGCTTTTCGCCCGCCAGAGCGCGGGATAAGGCTGTGCACAAGCAGGGGAAATGCAGTGGATTTGCCGCCTGTAGCTGTGTACGGATACGCCCACGGATTAGCCATGAAAAAAGCCGCTCGGCGAGCGGCTTTCACATGAACGGCAGTTGCCGGGAAATCAGGCAGTTTCGCCGAGCACCGTTACGTTGATGTCTACCAGCACATCGGTGTGCAGCGCAACGCTAACCGCATGGTCGCCCACGGTTTTCAGCGGGCCATTGGGCATGCGAACCTGAGCCTTGGCAACAGCAAAGCCCTGCTTGGTCAGCTCATTGGCAACATCGTGGTTCGTGACCGAGCCGAACAGGCGGCCGTCAACGCCCGCTTTTTGCGTGAGCTTGACGGTGGTGCCCGAAAGCTTGGCACCCAAAGCCTGCATTTCGGCAAGCTTGGCGGCAGCGGCTTTTTCGAGTTCGGCGCGCTTGACTTCAAACTCCTTGATAGCCGACGCGGTAGCGCGGCGGGCGCGGCCAGACGGAATCAGGAAATTGCGTGCATAGCCATCTTTGACTTTGACAACTTCACCCAGATTTCCGAGGTTGACAACTTTGTCGAGCAGAATAATTTGCATGGGGTAGTACCTCTTTACAGGCTGCGGTGCTGGTCGCTGTACGGCAGCATTGCCAGGAAGCGAGCACGCTTGACGGCGGTGTTGATCTGGCGCTGGAAAATAGCGCGCGTGCCGGTCAGGCGTGCAGGAATGATCTTGCCGTTTTCAGAGACGAAGTCACGCAGGGTGTCGATGTCCTTGTAGTCGATTTCTTCGACGCCAGCAGCGGTAAAGCGGCAAAAGCGCTTGCGCTTGAACAGCAGCGATTGTGTGTTGCGCTTGGGGCGCTTGTCTTTGTTGAAACGTTTTGGTCCGGGCATGATGGACTCCTTAAAGGGGGTTCAGTACGGGGTCAGTATTCTCTTGAGACAACTGACCGATGGCTTGAATATGAAAGACGATGCTCTTGCTGGTACGCGCGTTGATCAGGAAACCGGTGAATCGCCAGGGCCTGCCAAGTTCGAGTCGGCCAGCCGTTTCAGCCAGCGATCCAAACGCAACCGCTTTGACGATCAACTTGACCCGTCGGCTGGTGCCACCTTCAACAACATCGGACTCGTGTTCAAGGACGAGGTTAAGGGCGGGGATTCCAGCAGGCGTGTAGCGAAGAGGACTTGCCTCGGCGATACGCGCCGTCAGATCAAAATGATTGACCGGGCTCAACGATCAGTTGGCTGCGTATTCTGCTTGCTGGGTCTTGCGTGCTTCTTCACGTTCGACATTGCGCATCATCAGGGATGGGCCGGTTTCGGCTTTCTTCTTGACGACGGTCAGGTGACGCAGCACGGCATCGTTGAACTTGAATGCATGCTCGATTTCATCCATCACGGCCTGGCTGGCTTCGATGTTGATGCACAGGTAATGGGCCTTGGCCAATTTCTGGATCAGGTACACCAGCTGGCGGCGGCCCCAGTCTTCCACACGGTGCACCGTTCCACCGCCGGCGGTGATCATGCCCTTGTAGCGTTCCAGCATGGCTGGGACTTGCTCGCTTTGATCCGGATGGATCAGCAAGACGATCTCGTAATGACGCATAACTCTCCTTTTGGTTGATTAAAGCTGCCCCAGCGTCGAACCTGGAAGGTTTTGGGTGCAGCAAGGCGAAGCCCATGATTATAGCCCGTCGGGCAATTGCCTGGGGGCAGCCTTCGCTTGAAGGTCAGCTGATGCGCCATGCAACCGGTCAGGCGCTTTCAAATCGGGGTAGCGAATGTAGTCGACCAGGGCTTGAATGTCCTTATTCGGAGGCTTGGTCACCAGGCTGACCAGGATGATCACGGCAAAGCCAACCGGCACGCCAAACAGGCCTGCCGAAATCGGATCGATGCCCCACCAGAGTTCGACTGGGGATCTGATGCCAAAGGTCGCGCGCAACCAGGGCTGGTTGACCACCATGTAATAGGTCGTGACGCTCAGGCCCGCAATCATTCCCAGCGTCGCTGCCGTGCCGGTCGCGCGCTTCCAGAAAATGCCGATGCTCAGGGCCGGAAAAAATGAAGCAGCGGCAAACGAAAAAGCCGCGGAAACCAGAAACAGGATATCGGCGGGTTTCTGCGCTGCCACATAGGCAGCGAGCAAGGCCATCACGAGCAGCAGGATTTTGGACAGCGTGACCCGGCTGACAGTGGAAGCATTCGGGTCAATCATCTTGAAGTAGAGGTCATGCCCCAATGCATTGGCAATGACCAGCAGCAGTCCATCCGCAGTAGACAGCGCGGCAGCCAGTCCGCCTGCGGCAACCAGTGCAGAAATGACGTAGGGCAACCCGGCCAGTTCGGGCGTGAGCAGCACCACAATGTCGCCGCCTATCGTCATTTCGTTGAGTTGCAGAAGATTGTCCCGGTTCACATCGACCACAGAAAGCAGCGCCGGATCGACCTTGTTCCACTCATGCACCCATGCGGGCAACTGGTCAAACGGCGTCCCGACCAGTACGGTAAAAATTTCGTATTTCACCAGAACGGCCAGCGCCGGTGCGGTGCAGTACAAAAGAAAAACGAAGAACAGGGACCAGGTCACCGACTGCCGCGCTTCGCGGACACTGGGTACGGTGTAGTAACGCATCAGGATGTGCGGCAAGGCCGATGTTCCCACCATGAGGCAAAAAACCAGGGCCAGGAAGTTGCGCCTTGACAGGTCGTAAAGCGCCTTTTCCTGAGGTGTGCCTTCGGGACTGCCCAGAAACTGCGCGGCATGGGCAGGCATGCCGTTCCAAGGCTGGCTTTTGATTTCGTCCATCGCCTTGGCATCCGACCATTCCCGAAGCGCCGTTTCCTCATCTTTGGGCAGCGCCGCCAATGCCTTGCCCGCCGCAGAAATATCCGCCACCGATGCGTTGCCGGCCTTGAGCGCCGCCAGCCTTTGGGTGGCTGCCAGCCTGTCGGCAGCCATGGCTCGCGCCGGGTCCTTCATCTTTTCAGCCAGCGCTTGTGCGCGCTGGCTGAAAATGGCGCGAACCTCGAGTTCCCTGGGATCAGTGGCCAGTTCCTTTTCCTTGGCCGTCACTTTCTCGAGCTGGAAGCCATAAATTGCCTGGGGAACGGGAATGCCCGTCTGCTTGACCGACAGCCAGACCACCGGAATCATGTAGGCCATCAGCAAGATGATGTATTGCGCCACCTGTGTCCACGTCACCGCGCGCATTCCCCCCAGAAATGAACAGACCAGAATGCCGCCTACCCCGAGAAAGATACCCAGTTCGAAAGCAATGCCGGTGAGATAGGAGGTGATCAGCCCCACGCCGTAAATCTGCGCGACCAGATAGGTGAATGAGCAGAGTATGGCTGCGGCAAGCCCTATCAACCTGGGCAGGTGGCCGCCATAGCGCTCGCCTAGAAAATCCGGAATCGTGAATTGTCCAAACTTGCGCAGGTAGGGGGCCAGCACCAATGCCACCAGGCAATACCCGCCCGTCCAGCCCATGATGAATGCCAGCCCGCTGTAGCCCGTCAGGTAAAGAGTGCCGGCCAGCCCGAGAAAGGAAGCGGCCGACATCCAGTCGGCGCCAATTGCCATGCCGTTGTAAATGGCCGGGACGCGTCGGCCTGCCACGTAGTATTCGGTGGCATCGGTGGTTCGGGTCAGCATGCCAATGCCTGCGTACAAGGCAATGGTCGACAACAGAAAGGTCAGGCCGATCCAGGAGTGCGGCATGCCCAGGCGCTCAAGCCCTCCCAGCAGCAATACATAAATGACCACGCCGAACGTGAACCATAAATAGATGCGATCCAGTTGGGATTTAAAGCTTTTTTTCGAACCCGTAAATTCTTTGCGCTTCGCCGACAACTTGGCCATGTTCAAGTGTCCTTGTGCTCAAGGTCATGTTGGGCATCAAGCCTGTTCATGTACCAGGCGTAAAACCCGACCACCAGGCCATAGATCAGCAAGGACCCCTGCGCGCCCATCCAGAAGCCGAACGGCCAGCCAAAAAAGGTGAAGTTCAGAAAGCGCGCAAAATAAATAACCCCGAAGGTGGTGATGAACCACACGGTAAAGAGCACGAACGTCACCAAAAGGGTTTTTCGCCAGTAACGGCGGTGCAAGTCAACAGGCATCTGGATGAACCTTCACATGCAGCCTGCAGTGTGTCAACGAAGCACACCGGTCAATATCGCATTTCAATTGCGCACCCACTTTCGGTTCAAACTGGCCCAGGTGTTCAAGTATCCAAAGGGCGTCCTCTGTTTCAATGCATTTCTGGCGTCCTGCAGTTGGCCCTTACGGATCAATGCCAGTCCGAGGCCGTACCAGGCCTGGTCCATGGCAGGGCAATGCCCGACGGAATTTTCAAAGGCAGGACAGGCTTCGTCATGACGCCCTTTCTGCTGGGAAACATAACCCAGATTGAACCGGGCTGCCCCCCGTTGCACCCTTGAACCGGCGATGGCGGTGAGTTGCCGCAGGGACACAATCGGTTCATCCAGCCGGCCGAGTTGCACCTGCACACGGGCACGGCTGGCCAGCGCATACCGGTCAGTTGGAACAAGTCTCAGCATCCGGTGGAACCGGAAAAGGGCTTTGGCGTGCTTGCCAAGTGCCAGCAACGCCAGTGCCTGCGCTTTCAGAAAAAGGTAGACAAGATGCTGGCTGAACACCCGCATCATTTGCATAAATCCAGGCCGATCTGCAGGCAGATGCCGACCTTGGCAAGGCTTGCCCCGCCCCAGGCGATCAGCAAAAGAAAAATCGCCACTACAGGCAAATGGCGATCCAGCAGGGCCCGAGGCGAAAGCCAGCGAGCCACCTGAACCCAGGGGCGGCCCACCAACTGAAGCAAGGCATAAAAAGGATTGCCATGGCGCGCTGCACCAGACAGAAACCCCAGCAGCCAATGGCCGCATAGCGCGAAAAGCGCAATTTCAGCAATGAGTTTGAGGGCAGTGACAACAGTCAACATGGCGGGCCGCAGACGTAGGAACAGGGCACTCCATTGTCGTCTGGCGAAGTGCCCAAGGCTGACACAGCCCGCCCCGGCCGCCAAAGGGTTTACCCTTGCGGGGCCTGTGAAAAATCAATCGGCCAGGCGTTTCCAGGTATCAATCACCGTGTCGGGGTTCAATGAGATCGAACCAATCCCCTGCTCCTTGAGCCACTGGGCAAAGTCCGCATGGTCGCTGGGACCCTGGCCGCAAATGCCCACGTATTTCCCCTGGCGCTTGCAGGCTGAAATCGCCAGGCTGAGCAGCGCCTTGACGGCCGGGTCGCGCTCGTCGAAGTCCTTGGCCAGAACCTCCAGGCCCGAATCGC
>JAQGMN010000127.1 GCA_028292345.1 Polaromonas sp.
TGGCCCACCTTGAGCAAGTGGTCGGTCCCCGCCAGCACGATGGCGTTCATGCCGAAGCTCACCGCGCCGCCGAGCCGCGCATCCTGGCGGTAGCCTTGCAGCAGGTCGCCGACCTCGGGGCTGCTGACGGCGGTGGCCGGGTCGATGTTGGGAATCGGGCAGCGCGGGCACGGCTTGACCGGTCTGATCCGGACCGGGCCTTGCGGGGTGGCAATCTGCAGTGCCTCAATCCAGTCTTCGTCGTGCGGCGCCAGGGCCGGTTCGCCGGGCGCATCGCCCAGCACGATGTTCGGGCGAAAGCGCTCCATGCCGACGGGGGCGTGTCCCTGGGCGGCCAGCTTGCCATTGAACTGGTCCAGCGATGCCTGGCTGATGAGCAGCACCGGATAGCCGTCGTTGAACTGGTTCGGCGCCTCGATGCCGCCGGTCCAGCGCAGGCTGCTGAGGCGCCGGTGGTCCGGGTCAAAGCGCACCAGCCGGGCCGGAACCCCCAGGAAATCGGTGAACCACTGGGCGGCGATCGGCCCCATGTCGAAGGCCGCCACGTCCTCGTTCCAGAGGCTGACCCGGGCGGGGGCCTCGACCTGGTCCAGCGCAACGTGCAGCGCCAGCATGCCGGGGGCGCGAAGGATCATGTCGCAGGTCCTGAGCTGCGGCTGGATGAGCGCCATGCGCGGCAGTTCGCGCTGCGTCAGGAAATGGCCGTGCCCGTCCACCACCATCCAGGCGCGGTCGAATTCGAGTCCGGTATCAAGCAGGATGGCCTGCTGCACCTGAACGCCGGCGCAGGACTTGACCGGGTAGACAAACAGCCCGGCAACGAGCGCAGACAGATCGGAAGGCCGGTCTGACGCTGCGGCGCCTGCGGTGCCCAACTGGGCTTCGTTCAATGCATCGTTCACTTTTTATCCAGTCCTTGCCGATTTCAGCGCTGCCGCAGGAAAATTCCTCGCGTTTCAACCTTCACTGCAGCCCTGCAAAGCGATGATTCTGCACTCACTCCTAAAATGGGGCATGTCCAAAATCTTTGATGTCTGTATTCGTGGCGACGGCGTGGTGGGCCGCACCCTGGCGCTGCTGCTGGCGCGCGAGCGCCTGCGCATCGCCCTGGTCGGCCGGCCGCCGCAGGCGCCGGGCGAACCGCCTGCTGCCGATGTGCGCGCCTATGCGCTGAACAGCGCGTCGCGCCAGGTGCTGGAGGCCCTGCGGGTCTGGCCCGATGCGCCGTTCGCCACACCGGTCCGGGAAATGCAGGTCTGGGGCGACGACGGCGGCCGGATTGATTTCACCGCCGACAGCGTCGCGCAGGAGGCGCTGGCCTGGATCGTCGATGTGCCCGCGCTGGAGCAGCAGCTGATCCAGGCGGTGCGCTACCAGCCGCAGATCGAGATCGTCGCCGCGCCGGCCAAGGCCGCGCTGACGGTGATCTGCGAAGGCAGGAAAAGCGCCAGCCGCGATGAATTCGGCGTGCAGTGGACGGTCAAGGCCTATCCGCAAAAAGCCATTGCCGCGCGGCTTGATGCCGACCTGCCGCACCAGGGGATTGCGCGCCAGTGGTTCGTGAATGGCGACATCGTGGCGCTGTTGCCGCTCGGCGGCAGCGACGCGCGCTCGGTGGCGCTGGTCTGGTCGGCGTCGCTGGAGCGCGCCGACGCGCTGGAGCAGATGCCGCCGGAGCCGTTCTGCGCGGCGCTGCAGGCCATCTGCGGACCCGAGGCGGGCCGGCTGCAGCTGAGCAGCGACCGGGCCAGCTGGCCGCTGGCGCTGTCCACCGCCGACCACTGGGTCGGCAACGGCTGGGCGCTGGCCGGCGACGCGGCGCACACGGTCCATCCGCTTTCGGGCCAGGGCCTGAACCTGGGGCTGGCCGATGCCGCCTGCCTGGCCGGCGTGCTGGCGCAGCGCGAATACTGGCGCGCCCTGGGCGATGAAAAATTACTGCGCCGCTACGAGCGGGCGCGCAAGGCCGACGTGGCCACCATGGGCGCGGTGACCGACGGGCTGCACGGCCTGTTCGCCCAGCCCGATGACCGCTGGCAGGCGCTGCGCAACTGGGGCATGAAGGGCTTTGCGCGCAGCGGCCTGCTCAAGCGCTGGGTCACGCGCCAGGCCGCCGGCCTGTGAACGGCAATCCAAGAATTCGTTAAAAAACAGGAACACCATGAAGAAACACCATCGACTGACTGCCGGCCTCCGGCTTGCAGGAATTGCCGGCCTGCTGGCCTGCACCCTGGGCGCCGCGCTGGCGCAGGAAGCCGTGATTCGCAAGAATTTGGCCGAACGGCTGCCGGCGCTCTCACAGATCGATGAGGTCAGCAAGACGCCGATGAACGGCCTGTACGAACTGCGCGTCAACGACAGCGACATTTTCTACACCGATGCCGAAGGCAATTTCCTGATCCAGGGCAACCTGATCGACACCCGGGCCAAGCGCAACCTGACCGAGGAGCGCGTCGAAAAACTCAGCGCCATCGACTTCGATGCGCTGCCGCTGAAAGACGCCTTCACCCAGGTGCGCGGCAACGGCAAGCGCAAGCTGGCGGTGTTTGAAGACCCGAACTGCGGCTACTGCAAGCGCTTCGAGCGCGACCTGCAAAAGGTCAACGATGTGACGATCCACACCTTCCTGATACCCATCCTGGGCGCCGACTCGGTGGAAAAGTCGAAGAACATCTGGTGCGCCAAGGACAGGAACAAGGCCTGGCTCGACTGGATGGTGCGCGACCAGGCCGCCGCCAAGGCCAGCTGCGACACGGCCGCGCTGGAGCGCAACCTGGCCTTCAGCAAGAAATACAGGATCACCGGCACGCCGACGCTGTTCTTTGTCGACGGCTCGCGGGTGCCGGGCGCCATCGGCGTCGAGCAGATCGAGAAAACGCTGGCCAGCGCCAAGCCGCGCTAGGCCGCCAGCCACTGGCCCTGGCCGGTATTTATTGACAAATAATGCCTCCTGCGCAAGCAGGGCGTGCGCTTTCAGCTCTTTTATTCATAGCAACGCCAGCCATTGCCTTGGCATCGGGCCGCTTCCCTGCGGCGGCCGGTGCGGCAGACCTGGCCCCCTTTTTTCTCCTCATGGCCATCTCCGACCGAACGCTCCCTGACCCGATTCACTACCGCGTCGAGGCTGGCAATGTGCATGCCCACCTGTTTCACGTCACGCTGACGATTGCCCGGCCGGCGGCGCTGCAGCGGGTGTCCTTGCCGGTGTGGATACCCGGCAGCTACCTGGTGCGCGAGTTTTCCAAGAACCTGCAGGGCCTGCAGGCGCACCAGGCAGGCCGCAGCCCGGTTCCGCTGGCGGTGGAGCAACTCGACAAATGCGGCTGGCAGGTTGCCTGCGCGCCCGGCAGCGCATTGGTGCTGACTTACGAAATTTATGCCCATGACAATTCGGTGCGCACCGCCTGGCTGGACGCCAACCGGGGCTTTTTCAACGGCACCAGCGTCTGCCTGAAGGTCGAAGGCCAGGAGGAATTGCCGCATGTCCTGGAAATTCCTGCCGCCCAGGCCCCGGACGGCTGGTCGCTGGCCACCGGCTTGACGCCGCACGCCATCGACAGCCGGGGCTTTGGCCGCTACCAGGCCGCCAGCTACGACGAACTGGTCGATGGCCCGGTCGAAATGGGCGCGTTCTGGAGCGGCAGCTTCACCGCGCGCGGCGTGCCGCACCGTTTTGTCGTGGCCGGCGCGGCGGACAGCTTCGACGGCGCGCGGCTGCTGGCCGACACGCAAAAAATCTGCGAGGCTGAAATCCGCTTCTGGCACGGCAACCGCAAGCCGCCGCACCAGAACTATTTGTTCATGCTGAACGCGGTCGATGACGGCTACGGCGGGCTGGAGCACCGCAATTGCACGGCGCTGATCTGCACCCGCAAGGACCTGCCGCGCCAGGGCGACCCCAGGACCTCGGACGGCTATGCCACCCTGCGCGGCCTCATCAGCCACGAGTATTTCCACACCTGGAACGTCAAGCGCCTGCGCCCGGCCGAGTTTGAACACTACCGCCATGACCGCGAGAACTACACCGAACTGCTGTGGTTCTTTGAGGGCTTCACCAGCTACTACGACGACCTGCTGCTGCGCCGCGCCGGGCTGCTGGACAATGCCGGCTACCTGAAGCGGTTGACCACCACCGTGAACCAGGTGGCGCAGGCGCCCGGGCGACTGGTGCAGTCGGTGGCCGAGGCAAGCTTCGACGCCTGGGTCAAGTTCTACCGGCCCGACGAGAACACGCCGAATGCGACCATCAGCTACTACGCCAAGGGCGCGCTGGTGGCCCTGTGCCTGGACCTGACGCTGCGCAGCGAAGGCCGCACCACCCACGAAAAAACCCTGGACGACGTGATGCGCGCGCTGTGGAAGCGCTGCAAGGCCGGACCAATGCGCGAGCTGGACGTGGCCGCCGTGCTGGAAACCCTTAGCCTGCGCTCCTTTGCGCCCGAACTGGCGCGCTGGGTGCATGGCCGGGACGAATTGCCGCTCAAGGAATTGCTGGAGCAGCACGGCGTGACCGTGCTCGATGAACCGGCGCAACTGGCGCAGCGCCTGGGCCTTCGCGTCAGTGAAAACCACAGCATCCAGATCAAGACCGTGCTGCGCGGCGGGGCCGCCGAACAGGCCGGTTTTTCAGCGGGCGACGAATGGCTGGGACTGGAGTTGCCAGGCAAGGCAAAGCCCCAGGCCGGCCGGGCGGCTGGCGCGGGCTGGCGCATGGACCGGCTCGACGACCTGCTGCTGTATGCCGGCGATGCCACAAAAGTCATCGCGCTGGTGGCGCGCGACAAGCGCCTGATGCGCCTGGAACTTTCCCTGCCGCCCGCGTCCACGACCTGGCGGCTGGCCGTCAGGAACGAGGCGCGGGTCAACGAGTGGCTCGAACCCAGGGCCTGAGCGGAACGCGCACCGCGCCCGGCTATTCGCCTTTGAAGGCCGCCGGCCGCTTTTCAAGGAAAGCCGTCACGCCCTCGATGTAGTCGTGCGTGCGCGCCAGCGCCGACTGCTGGTCGCGCTCTGCGTCGAGCTGCCGGTCCAGCGTGCGGTTGATGCCTTCGCGCAACAGATGCCGTGTGGCCACCAGCGCCCGGGTCGGCATGGCGGCCAGCCGCTGGGCCAGGCTGACGGCGGCGGCCAGCGGGTCGTCGGCCACGTCCCAGACCATTCCCCACTCTTTCGCCTGCGCGGCGCCCAGCTTGTCGCCGGTCAAAGCCAGCCCCATGGCGCGCGCCAGGCCCAGCTTTTGCACCAGCAGCCAGCTGCCGCCCGCGTCGGGAACCAGCCCGATCTTGCTGAAGGCCTGGATGAAGCTGGCGCCCGGCGCGGCCACCGCCATGTCGCAGGTCATGGCCAGCGACGCGCCGGCGCCTGCCGCCACGCCATTGACGGCGGCGACCGTCGGCATGCGCAGCGCCAGCAGGCGGCGCGCCGTCGGGTTGAAGGCCTGCTCGATCAGCGGCCCGGGGTCGGCGCGTTCGGCCAGGTCCGGGCCGGGGGCGAAATCAAACTCCGACAGGTCGGCGCCGGCACAAAAGCCCCGGCCCGCGCCGGTGATGACCAGCGCGCGGATCGCCGGATCGGCTTCGGCCCGGTCCAGCGCGGCCCACAGGTCGTGGTGCATCTGGCGGCTGAAACTGTTCAGCGCCTGCGGGCGGTTGAGCGTCAGCACGGCGACGGCGCCCTGGGCGGCATACAGCACCGTGGATTCGGTGCGGGGTTCGGATTCTGCAAGGGTCATGGTTTTCTCCTGCCCCGAATTTAGCATCGCGCCCCGGGCTTGATGGAGCCGGTTTTCCCTGCCCTGCGGGGCTGAAAGCCGGCAGCGGCCATGGCATGATGGAAGGCTCTATAAGGACCGCACCATGACCTACGAAACGATTGTGACGTCTACCCAGGGCCCGGATTCCCGCCAGGTCGGCATCGTCACCCTTAACCGGCCCAAGCAGCTCAATGCGCTGAACAACCAGCTCATGGACGAGCTGGGCGCGGCCCTGAAGGCTTTTGATGCCGACGACAGCATCGGCTGCATCATTTTGACGGGCAGCGAAAAGGCCTTTGCCGCCGGCGCCGACATCGGCGCCATGGCGACCTACAGCTTTGCCGAGGTCTACAACAACGACTACATCACGCGCAACTGGGAGCAGGTTCGCTCGATCCGCAAGCCGGTGATTGCCGCCGTCAGCGGTTTTGCGCTGGGCGGCGGCTGCGAGCTGGCGATGATGTGCGACTTCATCATCGCCGCCGACAATGCCAAGTTCGGCCAGCCGGAAATCAAGCTGGGCATCATTCCCGGCGCCGGCGGCACGCAGCGCCTGCCGCGCGCCGTCGGCAAGGCCAAGGCCATGGACCTGGCGCTGACCGGCCGCATGATGGACGCGGTCGAGGCCGAGCGCGCCGGGCTGGTCAGCCGCGTGGTGCCGCTGGACAAGCTGATGGACGAGGCGCTGGGCGCGGCCTTGATGATCTGCGGCTACGGCCAGCCCAGCGTGTTCGCCGCCAAGGAAGCGGTCAACCGCGCGTTTGAAAGCGGCCTGAGCGACGGCGTGATGTTCGAGCGGCGACTGTTCCATGCGCTGTTTGCCACCGAAGACCAGAAGGAAGGCATGGACGCCTTTGTCAACAAACGCAAGCCGGTCTTCAAGAACCGCTGAAAAATCGCCTGAAAAATTGGCTATAATTTCGCTCTTCAGGTGATATAGCTCAGTTGGTTAGAGCGCAGCATTCATAATGCTGATGTCGGTGGTTCAAGTCCACCTATCACCACCAGTTACTCAAAAGCCCCGAAAGTCCATGACCTTAGGGGCTTTTTGTTTTGCGGACTCAAGCGCCGTCGCGCGCAATCCGCATCGCCTCGCGCAGCACGGCCATGTCGCCGATGTGGTTCGACAGCAGCAGCACCAGCCGGGCATTGACCACCGCGCTTTGCTCGTCGCTCAGGCCCAGGTGGGTTTCGATCAGGGCTTCATAGAAATCGTCGCCGGCCGAAAAGGCATGGCGGTAGTGCCTGCCGGGCTCGGCAAAATTAGGGAGCAGGTTCAGGGGCATGGCGGCTTTCTCATGAATGGCGGGTCATGGTGGCGCGGGCCAGCGCTGCCATGACCCGGTCGGCGTCAAAAGCGCGCCAGCGGGCAGCGACATGCTGGTCGGGGCGCAGCAGGTAAACCGTTCCGGGCAGGCTGTCGTAGCGCTCGGCAAACCGGCCGGCACCGTCTTCCAAAACACGCAAACCGTCGGGCGCCCTGCCCGGCCCCGGCGACAGCAGAACCACCTCGACCGGAATGACGCCAGCGGCCAGCGTTTTGAAACCCTGCGCCGTTGCGGCATCCACCGCGGCCGGATCGCTGACATGAACGATGGCCATGAAACGGTTGCCGATGCGGTCGAGCAGCCAGCCGTCGCGGCCGTCTTCCTTGACCGGCGCATCGTCCATGGCCGCGCCGGGCTGCATGCCGCCTTGGAAAGTATCGCCGTCCGGCGTGTTCAGCCGTGATTCGCTCAGGCAGGCGGGGAGCGAGAGGCGGCCGGAATTGACCAGCGCCCGGGCAAACGCATGGTCCTTGGCCAGCGTCAGGACGGCATTGCGAAATATCAGCGATGTCTTGCTCTTGGGCGTGATGAAGTCGGTCGAGCGCGTCGAGTTCATGAGGTTCTCGTCGGCGGCCAGGCCGCGCTCTTCGCAATAGCTGTCGAGCAGTTCCGCGGGCGCCTGGCCGGCGATCACCAGCCGGAGCTTCCAGGCCAGGTTGTCGACGTCCTGGATGCCCGAGTTGGCGCCGCGCGCGCCAAACGGCGACACTTGGTGCGCCGCGTCGCCGGCAAACAGCACCCGGCCGTGCCGGAATTTTTCCATGCGCCGGCACTGGAAGGTGTAGACGCTGACCCATTCCAGTTCGAACGGCCGGCCGTCGCCCAGCATCGCCTGGATGCGCGGAATGACTTTTTCGGGCTTTTTCTCTTCCTCCGGGTCGGCCTGCCAGCCCAGCTGGAAATCGATGCGGTACACGCTGTCGGCCTGGCGGTGCAGCAGCACCGACTGCCCGGGGTGAAACGGCGGGTCGAACCAGAACCAGCGCTCATGCGGAAAGTCGGCCTTCATGACCACATCGGCAATCAGGAAGCGGTCCTTGAACACCTTGCCGTCGATGTCCAGTTTCATCATCCGGCGAACCGGGCTGCGGGCGCCATCGGCCACCACCAGCCAGTCGGTTTCCAGCGTATAGACGCCGTCTGGCGTTTCGACCTGCAAACTGGCGCCCCGGCCATCGGGTGAAACGGCCACCACCTTGTGGCGAAAGCGCAGGTCCAGCCCGGGCAATTCTTTGGCCCGCCTGACCTCGAATTCCTCCAGGTAATACTGCTGCAGGTTGATCATGCCGGGTCGCTTGTGGCCGGGCTGCGGCAGCAGGTTGAAGTGGTAGACCTCCTGGTCCTGAAAAAAAGTGCGGCCGACATTCCAGCTGACGCCCTTGTCCAGGCAGGCATTGCCGACGCCCAGACGGTCGAGCACTTCAAGGGTCCGCTTGGCATAGCAGACGCCGCGCGACCCGATGGACACGGTGTCGTCCTCATCGAGCAGCACCACCGGCACGCCCGACTGCGCCAGGTCAATCGCCGCCGCCAGCCCGACCGGCCCGGCGCCGACCACGACCACCGGGTGGCGCCTGGTCTCGCCGCTTTTTTGCTCTGGCGGCTGCACGTACTCGTATTTTGGGTATTGGTAAGTGCTCAGCATTGATGGTGGTCCAGTCGTTTTTTGCCTTCACCGCCCGTCAGGCGCCAGGTTCAGCCAGCCGCCTGCAGGCCGTGCCACATCTCCCGGTCGCGCTCGGCCGTCCAGATGCGCGGATGCTTGATGCCGCTGGCCTCGTCGACCGCCCGCGTCACGTCGAACGGCAGGCAGTGCTCGTAGATGAAGACCTGGCCGAACTTCGGGTCCATGGCCTTGCGCGCGTGCGCCATGGCCTGGTTCAGGCTCATGCCCTGGGCCACCGCCTCCCGGGCGGCGCCCAGCAGCGTGGTGACGAAATCGCGGGTGTAGTCCAGGCCGGCCTGGACCCGCTCGGGCGTCAGGAGCGCCGGGCCACGGCCGGGCACCAGCTTTTGCGCGCCGAGCGCGGCCAGCGCATCGAGCGTCGCCGGCCATTCCTCCAGCTGGGCGTCGCCGGTGTAGCAGGCGGCGTCGGCCTCGACCAGATCGCCGGAGAACAGCACCTGCTCGGACGGCACCCAGACGATCGTGTCGCCGCGCGTGTGGCCCGCGCCGGGGTGCATGATCCTGACTTCAAGCCCGCCCATCCACAGCGTCATTTCGTCCTTGAACACCAGCGTCGGCCAGGTCAGGCCCGGAATCGAGTCGAAATTCTGGAACAGGCGCGGAAAGCGCTCGTATTCGGACTGCATGTCCTGGGCGCCGCGCTCGACGATCATTTCATAGGTGCCCTGGCTGGCAATGATTTCCTGCAGGCCGGCGTCCTTGTAGCCCGAAGCGCCCAGCACGCGCACCGCATGGTAGTGCGACAGCACGACGTACTTGACCGGCTTGTCGGTGACCTTGCGGATCTCGGCGATCAGGCCCTGCGCCATGACCGGCGTGGCCAGCGCATCGCAGACCAGCACCGAATCGTCGCCGACGATGACGCCGGTGTTCGGATCGCCCTCGGCGGTGTAGGCCCAGCAGTGCTCGGACAGCTGGATGAAAGTCGTTTTCTTGGCTTCGAGGTCGGCGACGGAGGCAAAAGCTGGGCTGCTCATGGAGAAATCCTTGGTAAAGATCGGCTAAAGGATAAACCTAATTTAAACATGGTACAACTCATTTGTTAATGACGAATTTTTTGAAGACATGGAAAAGGAATGCAATGCAGCACGAAGAAAAGGAACAGCGCGGCATCCAGTCGATCGAGGTCGGCGGGCAGCTCTTGGCCGCGCTCGCCGATTCAGGCAGTTCCATGACGCTCAAGCAGCTGGCCGAAACGGCCCGTATGACGCCCGCCAAGGCCCACCCCTATCTGGTGAGCTTTGGCAAGACCGGCCTGGTGGCGCAGGACCCGGTCTCCGGCCGCTATGGCCTGGGCGCGCTGGCCCTGCGCATGGGCATTGCCGGCCTGCGCCAGCTCAATCCGGTGCGGCTCGGCATGGCGGCCGCTGTGGAGCTTGAGCAGCGGATTCACCACACGGTGGCGCTGTCGGTCTGGGGCAATGCTGGCCCCACGGTGATTCACCTGGAGGAATCGAGCCACCCGATCCACATGAACCTGCGCCCCGGCACCGTGATGGCGCTGACGACGGCCACCGGCATGGTGTTTGGCGCCTACCTGCCGGCGCTGAAAATGCAGCGCTTCGCCGAGCAGTCGATGCATCCGCAGGCCTTTGCGCAGGTTGTCGGCGCCCTGCGCAGCTGGCCAGAGCTGCAGCCCGACCTGCAGGAAGTCCGCCAGCGCGGCATGGCGCGCGTCATCGGCCAGCCGATTCCCGGCGTCAGCGCCTTCGCCGTGCCGGTGTTCGACCACAACGGCCAGGTCGCCCTGGTGCTGACGCTGATCGGCCCGACCGGCGGCTTCGACGCCGAGTGGGACGGCGGGAACGCCAGCGTCCTGAAAGACGTCGCGGCGCAAATTTCGGCCCGCCTCGGATTTTCACCAACCGCCGCCTGAGCGCACCCAGGCTGGCCTTTTTAAGCGTGGATTCACCCCGACCGGCAAGCGCGGCGCGCCAGGCGACTGGCAGTTTTTGCTACTGGATTTATAGCTGCTTGCGCACGCCAGCTGTGCGCAAAAGGCCTATTTGGCACTAAAAACCTGTTTTCCCGTTAAAACGGATGCGCTGGCGCCTGCCGCCTCGGGCTTTGCATGGTTACTGCATCTGGTGGGCCAGCCCATGCTTGTCCATCAGCCGGTACAGCGTCATGCGGGAAATGCCCAGTTCGCGGGCTGCATGGGTGATGTTGCGGTCCACCCGTCCGAGCGTGAGTGAAATCGCATTGCGCTCGGCGAGCGTGCGCACTTCATCGAGCGCGGGACCGGTGGACGGATCCTTCACGCTAAAACCGAGGTCGCCCGGCGTGATGAAACGCTGGTCGGTCATGACCACGGCCCGCTGCACGCGGTTGAACAGCTCGCGAACATTGCCAGGCCAGTCATGCGACATCAGGCTGGCGATGGCCTGCCGGCTGAAGCCTTCCACCGGCCTGCGGTGCCGGTCTGCCCGGCAGCACTGCAGGAAGTGCTGGGCCAGCATCGGCACATCGGCAAGGCGTTCGCGCAGGGACGGAACGGTGATCGGCAGGACATTGAGGCGGTAGAACAAATCCTCGCGAAACCGGCCTGCCGCCACGGCCTGTGACAGTTCCACATGCGAGGCGGCAATGACCCGGGCATTGACTTCCAGGCTTCGGGTCGAGCCCACGCGGTGAATGGTGCGCTCCTGCAGAAAGCGCAGCAGGTTGGTTTGCAGCTCCAGCGGCAGGTCGGTGATCTCGTCGAGGAACAAAGTGCCGCCATTGGCCGATTCGATCAGCCCCTGCTTGCCCGCCGTCGCGCCGGTAAAGGAGCCGCGCTCATGCCCGAACAGTTCGGTGTGGATCAGCGACGGTGAAATCGCACCGCAGTTCACCGCGACAAACGGCCCGCCAGCCCGCGCGGAGCCCTGGTGGATGGCCCGCGCCGCCAGTTCCTTGCCGGTGCCGCTTTCGCCGCCAATGAGCACCGGCGCCTCGCTGTGGCAGACCTTGCGGATCTGCTGGCGCAAATGCGCAATGGCAGCGCTGCCGCCCACCATGCCCATGCTGTCGATGACCTCGGGCAACGCTTCATCACGCTCGCGCAAGTGGGAACGCCGAAAGGCGTGGCCCAGCGTCAGCTCCAGCACGCGCCAGTCCACAGGCAGGGTGTGGTAGTCAAACAAGCTGTTGAGCACCAGCTGGCGCAGCACCGCGCAATCGAGCGCCTGCGGCGTGAACACGCCCACCCATTCCAACGCCGGCGCCGAGCGCAGGAGTTCCTCGACGGCCGTGAGGCGGGTGGCCGGAAGATGGCCGAGCAGCAGCACCCCGACCTGCGCCGAAGCCTGCGCCAGAAGGCGTTGCGCTTCAGGCAGGTCGGTTGCGCAGCAGACATTCCAGCCCTGGGCGCGCAAATGGTCTTCGACACCCGCGCAGGCACCACCGAGATTGACGCAGACAACATTTTTCAATTTCCCAACCCCTTCAAAACAAGGACATGGGAACCTTCAGGTTCACGGTCAGGTCAGGCGTGTCCCGCGTCAGCCCTCCCCCCACCGTGATGCTGAAGGTGGTCTTGTCGCTGTAGCGGTAGGAGTAACCCAGCAGCAGGCTGGCCAGCTGGGTGCGCACCGAGCCGCGCACCGGATCGCCGTTCTGGCGGGTGCGGCCCACCGAATTGAGATCGACCCCGATGCTGAGCGAAGACTTGTCGTTCAGTGCCAGTCCCACGCCGAAATTGGCGCCCAGAATGCCGCCGGGCTCGACGCTGCCGATGGCCTCGCGCTCGCCGTTCAGCACCAGCCGGCTCACGTTGCTGCGCTTGAAATTGTGGGTGTAGCTGAAGCCGCCGAAGAAGACCGCCGGGTCCGACGGGAACAGCCAGGTCACGCCCGGCTGCAGCGAATAAAACCCGGAGCCGGTCGGCAAATCGAGCGGCAGGCCGGTTCCGGTGGTGTTGCCCAGGCAGCGGGTCACGCAGTCGGTCACCACCTCGAACGGGTCCTTGCCGGTGCGTGACTTGAAACGCAGGGTGCCCAGAAAATAAGGCCGGTTGGCGCCGCCGTCGTTCAGCTGGTAGCGGGCCGCCACCTCGATGTCGCCAATCGACCGGCCGCTGTTGTTGAAGGCGTTTTCCGTCGCCGAACCGGTGAAGATTTCCCGGCTGATGGAGGCATCGGAGCGGTACACATAGGGCAGCCGGGCTTCGATTTCCAGCCGGTTGCTCAGGCCGTAGCGCGTCGTCAATGCGGCGGTGACGGTGTTGCGCTTGACCTCGCGCACATCGACCAGGCCGATCAGCAGGGCCGGAATGATGGTGTAGCCCACCAGCGCCACCCGGTTGCTCGACGAATAGCCGTATTGCAGCGATGGCTCCAGAACGAGCCTTCCCTTGGGCGTCAGGATGCCTGGCTGGTCGAACAAGGGGGCAACAACCGGTGGCTGGAACTCCCGGGGAGGCGCACTTCCCACCTGAACGGCGCGCCGGCCGGTATCGGGCGTCGGGGATGCAGCCGTTGGCTGAGGCGCTGGCTCGCCGGCAACCGGACGCGGTTCCGGCCCCAGCAGGCGCTGCAACTCACGCTGCCGCGCCTCCTGCTCGGCCACGGCCTGCCTGAGCGCGTCGATCTGGCGCGCCTGTTCGCCGAGTTGCTGCCGGAGCTGCTGAATGCTGGATTCGCTGCCTGCTGCGGGAACACGCTGTGCATGCGACACGGCTGTGAGGGACAGCAGCGAACAGGCGAGAACGGTTGACGGCCGCGCGAGGCGATGTGTTTTCATGACGTTTCCTCCCTGCTTCTTGTCGCCCGCAACGCATGGGCGGACACCTTTTGCCTGCCGGTAGCGTAGACCATCCGGTGAATGGATCGGGCAATAAAAAGCCGAAAAAAAAGTAACTTTCAGCACAGAAAAGCAAAGCCAGCTTCAGGCAGTCGCACGGATGAGACAGTCGCTTGAACTTCCTGCATCGCGATTGAATGCGTTCGCGGCGCCTCTGAAATGGCTCTCTTGGGTTGAGTTTCTGCCCGGCTCAGGTGTGCGCATTTCTGTCAAAGCGTCACAAAGCTGAGACAGTTTTCCTTGAAACATTTCTTTCGTCTTGCCGCGAAACTTTTTGTCCCCGTTGCTAAAAGCTGGACCCGCGCTGAAGACCAGCCCGCATGGAAACATGCCTGTGTAGCGGGTGTCACCAAAGCGTGACAGTTGCGTCATGCCGACACCATTCACTGCAATCACTCAGCTCATCAATTTCCCATTTTTGCTTAATTTCTCTTCTGTGTTTGTCGATTTGGCGATTGAGTTGATTTCTTTGGCATCGAATTTGCTGTTACCGCTCTTGATTTGCGGCCACGCATTTCAACCGGGAATGTTTTTCAAATCGACGTTTTTCAATTCAAGGAGATTTCATGAAAAAGACACTTTTGGCTTCGGCCGTGGCAGTGGCATTCGGCTTTAGCGGAGGGGCGTTCGCAGTCAGCGACCAGTCCTCCGTGATTGGCGACAACACGTCCACCACCACCACGACCAGCACGTCCGTTCCCACAACCACCACCAACAATTCGGACAACAGCGCCAACAAAGGCTCGGGCGCTGCATTGGCCAGCGCGGCACGGTCGGCAGCGGTCAACAACGGCGCGACCGGCCTGTTCACCAATGCCTTCAACCAGTCCACGGCGACGGCCACCAGCAATCTGACGGGCGCGGTATCGGGCAATGCGGTGTACGGCCTGGGCAACACGGCCTACAACACGGGCGGCGCGCAGGGCGGCACGGGCCTTGGCGGCCTCGGCGGCGCTGGTGCAACGAGCCAGGCCAGCGGCACGGGCACCGGGGGCGCGGGCAACGGCGGCGCTGGCGCAGCGGGCGCGGCCGGCGGCACGGCGTCCAATGGCGCCATCAACCATGGCAGCGCCTACAACGGCAACGCAACGGCGGGGGCCGGCGCCACGGGCACGGGCGGCGCGGCCGCCGGAACCAGCAGCGGCGGACCCGTCACCGCCAACAGTGGCGGCGGCGGTGGCAGCGGCAGCGCCAATGGCGGCCTGGGACTTGGCCTGGGGCTGGGCGCGGGCATGGGTGTGGCGACGGGCGGTGATGCCGGTGGCGGCGGCGGCACTGGCGGTGGCGCGGGTGCTGGCGGGACCGGGGCAGGCAATGGCTATGCGGGCGCCAACGGCGGCGGGTCTGGCGCCGCTGGCGCCGGTGGCGCGGGCGGTGCGCCGTCCAGCACGGGCGGCGCCAACACCCCCGTGGCAGGATTGGGCGCTGGCGGCGCTGGCGGCGCCGCGACCAACGGCAGCGCCACCAATGGCAATGCCAGCAACGGCAACAACACCGCCGGCAATGGCGGCAGCGGCGGCAGCGGCACGGGCGGCGCGGGCGGTGCGGGCAATGGCGGCGTCAACACGGCGACTGGCGGCAATGGCGCCACCGGCCAGGGCGGAACCGGCGGCGCCGGCGGGTCGAACTACGTCACCGCCGGAACGTTCACCCTGGCCAACACCATGACCAGCGTCGGACAATCGGCGGCCGGCATCATGCTTGCCAGCCAGAACAGCGGCGTCTCCTCGCTGGTCCAGCAAAGCGTGAACGTCCAGGCCAACCTGGCTGTCGGCAAGTAAGCCCACACCCGGCATGGGCCCCGGGCGGCAAGGCCCAGGCCCATGCCGGCATGCCGCCACCGCACACCAAAGGAATGAAAATGAAATTTCTTGACCGCTTGTGGCTCGGATGCAGCGTGCTGGCCCTGCTGCTGCCCGTGGCCGTGAAGGCGCAGACTGCCGCGCCGCAAGCTGATGAAAGCACGCAGCCCGGCCGCCACCCTGCCGGCTTCTCCGGCCCCGTGGCGCTGGCCATGCTGGAACAACAGCGCGGTGGCGCGCAGGGCATGTCCATCGACCTCAAACTCAGCGGCATGACGGCCGGCAACTCGGCCGCCCATGTCGCCACCGGAACCAATGACATCAGCGCAGGCGCCTTTGCCAACATGAGCGGCCTGCCCGTGGTCATCCAGAATTCTGGCGCCAACGTGCTGATCCAGAATGCCGTCATCGTGAACCTGCAGATGAACTGACCGGGCCTGGCCGTGCGAAAGCTGCTTGTTCCCGCCTGGTTGGCCGCCCTGGCAGCAACCGCTGCCGCGCAACAGGTTTACCTGCCGTCCATGGGCGGTGGCGATGTCGTCATGCCGGTCACCAGCATCCGACAGTCGCGCCTGGCGGGCACCGTGCTGCAGCAATACGACTTCAGCTGCGGCTCGGCAGCCGTGGCGACGCTGCTGACCCACCACTACGGCCTGGCGGTTTCGGAAAGCACGGTGTTTGAATCGATGTTCCGGCAGGGCGACCAGCAAAAAATCCGGCGCGAGGGCTTTTCGCTTCTGGACATGAAGCGCTTTCTCAAATCACAGGGTTTTGAAGCCGACGGCTTCGAGCAACCCCTGGACAAGCTGCTCGAAGCGCGCGTGCCCGCGATCGTGCTGGTCAACGAAAACGGCTATCGCCATTTTGTCGTGGTCAAGGGGCTGCGCGACGACCGCGTGCTGGTCGGCGATCCGGCCAACGGCACGCGCGCCATGCCGCGTGCCGGCTTTGACGCCATCTGGCAGGGCCGGCTGCTGTTCGTCATCCACAACCGCCTGGAGCAGGCCAGGTTCAATCTGGCGGCCGACTGGCACGCGGCCCCCCGGGCGCCGCTGGCCGCTGGCGTCAACCGCGACGGGCTGGCCGGTGTGACGCTGCCCGCGCGCGGGCCGGGAGATTTCTGATGCACCGGCAGCCGCATGCCCTGGACCCGCGCCGACGCCGGCCCCTGCTTGGCCTGGGCGCTGTGCTCCTGGCCGGTGCCTGCCAGTCGCAAAGCCTGGCGCCGCCGCCGGAACCAGCCGTATGGCTGGCCGCCAGCGACCATGCGCTCGACCAGTTGCGGGGCGGCTTCGACCTTGGCCCGGGTCTGGTGGTGTCCTTCGGCATCAGCCGGGCGCTGTTCATCAATGGCCAGCTGGTCACCAGCACATCGTTTCAGGCGAGCGACCCCACCAGGCTCACACCGGCCCTGGCCGAAATGCTCAGCCAGCACACTTCCTTGCAAGCACAAGTGGTGAAAAACGGTCCTGGCAACACAGTTGGCGCCGGCGCGGCCACAGTCCCCCTGGCGACGTATGTCCAGAACACGCTGAACAACCAGACGATACGCAACCAGACCGTCATTGAAGCCTCCTCCAGCGGCCTGAGCCTGGTGAAAAACCTGAACCTCCAGACCACGCTCAACAACGCCATCAACAGCGCCGTCGCAAACCGCTAGTGTCGCGTCATGCGCAAGGTGTCGGGCGATCGCGTCGCCATCGGCGTGCAGCGCAAGGCGCGGACCGCAGCCAGGGCTGAAGCCCTGGCAAGGGCTGCAACGCGGCGATGCGCGTCGAGGGCCAGCGAGAACCGGCAGCTTGCACAGGACGCGACACCAGGCCGGCATGCGGCCATCTTCAGGGCAGCCGGCCTTGACCAGGATCAAAATTGGCCGCCACGCAAGGGCGTATCCTTCGGCCGGTGCGGTGCGCCCAGTCCGGGTGTCACGCTAACCCCTTGATCCACATGGTCTTTTCCAACTTTCATACCGATTCCGAAATACCGCAAACGGCCGCCGGATTGCGCTCAGCCCCTTTCGAACTGGTCTGCCCCGCCGGCAGCCTGCCCGCGCTCAAGGCGGCGGTCGACAACGGCGCCAGCTGCGTTTACCTGGGGCTGCGCGATGCGACCAACGCGCGCAATTTCGCCGGCCTGAACTTCGACGAGGCGGCCATGGCCACCGGCATCGCGTACGCCCGCCAGCGCGGCTGCAAGGTTTTCATGGCGCTCAACACCTATCCGCAGGCGTCCAACCCGGGGCTGTGGCGCGCCGCGCTCGACAAGGCGGCCGGCCTGGGCGTGGACGCGGTCATCCTGGCCGACCCGGGGCTGATGCAGTACGCGGCCACGCACCATCCCCGGCTGCGGCTGCACCTGTCGGTACAGGGCTCGGCGACCAATTACGACGCCATCAACTTCTACCGCGAGCAGTTCGGCATCGTGCGCGCCGTGCTGCCACGCGTGCTGTCGCTCGCGCAGGTGCAGCAGGTGATCGAAAAGACGCCGGTCGAGATCGAGGTGTTCGGCTTTGGCAGCCTGTGCGTCATGGTCGAGGGCCGCTGCGCGCTGTCGTCCTATGTCACCGGCGAGTCGCCGAACACCCACGGCGTGTGCTCGCCGGCCAAGGCGGTGCGCTGGCTGCAAACGCCCCGGGGCCTGGAGTCGCGCCTGAACGGCGTGCTGATCGACCGCTATGCCGACGGCGAAAACGCCGGCTACCCCACGCTGTGCAAGGGGCGATTCGATGTCGGCGATGATGAAAACTACTATGCCATCGAGGAGCCCACCAGTTTGAACACGCTCGAACTCCTGCCGCAGCTCATGAAGATGGGCGTGCGCGCCATCAAGATCGAAGGCCGCCAGCGCAGCCCGGCCTATGTCGCGCAGGTCACGAAAACCTGGCGCGAAGCCATCGACCACTGCGGCGCCAACCCGCACCGCTACGCGCCCAAGCCGGCCTGGATGGCCAGCCTGGACAAGGTGGCCGAAGGCCAGCAGCACACGCTGGGCGCCTACCACCGGCCCTGGAAATGACGATGAAACCCTTGATCAAAATTGCCCTCGGTCCGATCCAGTACTACTGGCCGCGCGACACCGTCCTGGCCTTCTACGACGCCATGGCCAGCGCGCCGGTCGATGTGGTGTACCTGGGCGAGACCGTCTGCTCGCGCCGCCACGAGCTGCGCCTGACCGACTGGCTGGAGATCGCCGGCAAGCTGGAGCAAGCGGGCAAGGACGTCGTGCTGTCCACCCAGGTGCTGCTCGAATCGGGCGCCGAGGTGGCCACCATGCACAAGATTGCCGAAAACGGCCGCTTTCTGGTCGAAGCCAACGACATGGGCGCGGTGCAGCGGCTGGCGGGCAAGCTGCCCTTCGTGGCCGGGCCGCAGCTCAATCTGTACAACCTGCCCTCGCTGCAATGGATGGCGTCGCTGGGCGCAGTCCGCTGGGTCATGCCGCTGGAGATGAAGCGCGGCGACCTGGCCATCCTGCAGCACGGCCGGCCCGAAGGCCTGCAGACCGAGGTGTTCGCCTACGGCCGCATGCCGCTGGCCTTTTCGGCGCGCTGCTTCACCGCCCGCCACCGCAACCTGCCCAAGGACGACTGCCGCTTCAGCTGCCTCGACCATCCCGACGGCCTGCTGCTCAAGACCCGCGAGCGCGAGGAATTCCTGGTCATCAACGGCACCCAGACCCAGTCGTCCCGGGTGTACAACCTGGTCGATTCGCTGGCCGAGATGCAGGCGCTGGGCGTCGATGTCGTCCGGCTGAGCCCGCAGGCGCAGGGCATGGCCGGCATCGTCGAGGTGTTCGACGCTGCGCGCCGCCAGGCGCTGGCGCCGCCAGAAGCGCTGGCGCGCCTGCAGCCGCTCATGCCGGGGCCGGGCTGCAACGGCTACTGGCACGGCCGCCCCGGGCTGGAGCAAGTCCAGGCCGCCGCCACGGCCTGATCCTGCGATGTACCCGGGCGAGCGCTTCAACAGCATCAGCCACCTGATCGGGGCCTTGCTGGCCCTGGCCGGCTCGGTGGTGCTGATCGTGCTGGCGGCCCGCCTGGGCGACCCGTGGAAGATCGTCAGCTTCAGCATCTACGGCGTCATGCTGGTGGCGCTGTATGTCTTTTCGACGCTCTACCACAGCGTGCGCGGGCCGGCCAAGAATGTGCTGCGCAAGTTCGACCACTGCGCCATCTACCTCCTGATTGCCGGCACCTACACGCCGTTTGCGCTGGTGTCGCTGCGCGGCCTCTGGGGCTGGTGGATCTTCGGCGTGATCTGGGGGCTGGCGCTGGTCGGCATCGTGCAGGAAGTCTGGCTGGCCAGGGGCGCGCGCATCGTCTCGCTGATCATTTATATACTCATGGGCTGGCTGGCCATGGTGGCCGTGCTGCCGCTGTGGCATGCTCTGACGCCCGCAGGCTTTGCCTGGCTTGCGGCGGGCGGCGCCTGCTACACGCTGGGCATTGTGTTTTATGTGCTGGACCGCAAGGTGCGCCACGGCCATGGCCTGTGGCACCTGTTCGTGCTGGGCGGCAGCACCTGCCATTTCTTCACCGTGCTGCTTTATGTGGCCTGACTTTCCGGACCGAAATGACCGCAACTTCCCCTTTCGAACTTCCCCAGCCCGTGGGCGCCCTGCTGTCCAGCCTGCCGGCCTACCCCGGCTCGCTGCTGCTGGTCGGCGCGCTCAACCTGGTGCTGGCCAGGCAACTCCCCGACGACGTGCGCCAGCGGCTGCTGGACAAGAAGCTGCGCATCCAGGTGCGCGACGCGCGGCTGACCTTCGACTTCGCCTGGACCGGCCGGCGCTTTGCCGCCTGCGCCCAGCAGCAGGCCGCCGACCTGACGCTCAGCGCCACCGCGCATGACTTCCTGCGTCTGGCGCAGCGCCAGGAAGACCCGGACACCCTGTTCTTCAGCCGCCGCCTGTCCATCGAGGGCGACACCGAACTCGGCCTGGTCGTCAAGAACGCACTGGATGCGCTCGAACTGCCGGTGCTTGACCTGAAGCAATGGGCGCCGCACCAGGTGCTGGCGCGCCTGGCCCTGTGGCGCCGGGAACGCAGCGCCGCGCAGCCGCCGGGAGCCCGGCCATGAGCGCCGGCGGCAAGCCACTGGTCTATTCCTGCTCGGGATGCTCCAGCGCCGCCCAGCTGGCCAACCATGTCGCGGTGCGGCTGGACCGGAGCAGCGTGGCCGAGATGTCGTGCATCGCCGGCGTCGGTGGCGACGTGCCCAGCCTGCTCAAGACGGCGCGTTCGGGCCGGCGCATCATTGCGCTGGACGGCTGCCCGCTGGCCTGCGTGAAAAGCAGCCTGGCGCGCCACGGCCTGGTTCCCGACCGGCACTACCAGCTGCAGGACTACGGCGTGCGAAAACGCCAGCATGAAGACTTTGACCCGGTCCAGGCCGACGCGGTGCTTGAACGCGTGAAAGCCGACCTTTTTACCGACACCGAATCACCCGGCGCAACGCCAATATCCAACATGAACCACACCTCCTCACTTTCGGCAATTCCCCTGCGCGCTGCGGCCGAGGCGGCCCCATGAGCACCGCCTTTGCCCACATCAGCGCGCCGCGCCGCATCATCGTCGCCATCTCGGGCGCCAGCGGCGCCGTGTATGGCGCGCGCCTGCTGCAGGTGCTTCGCGACACCCCCGGCATCGAGTCGCACCTGGTGGTGTCGGACACCGGCTGGCGCAACATCGAGCATGAACTGGACATGGACCGCGACTTCATCGAAGACATGGCCGACGAAGTGCATGATGCGCACGACCTCGGCGCGGTCATTGCCAGCGGTTCGTTTGCCTGCAGCGGCATGGTGATTGCGCCCTGCTCGATGCGCACGCTCGCCGCCGTGGCGCACGGCCTGAGCGACAACCTGCTCACCCGCGCCGCCGACGTGATGCTCAAGGAGCGCCGGCGCCTGGTCCTGCTGGTGCGCGAGTCGCCGCTGCATGCCATGCACCTGCGCAACATGCTCAGCGTGACCGAGATGGGCGGCATCATCTGCCCGCCCGTGCCCGCGTTCTACCTGCATCCGCAGTCCATCGGCGACATCGTCAACCACAGCGTGGCCCGTGCGCTCGACCTGCTCGACGTGCCGCACAACCTGGCCAAACGCTGGCAAGGCATGGAATTGGCCGAAGCGGCTTGAG
>JAQGMN010000192.1 GCA_028292345.1 Polaromonas sp.
ACCGTCGCCCATTTTCGCCACAGCGGCCCGCTGCGCATCCTGCAAAGCCTGTACCCCGAAGGCGACGGCATCTGCCACAACGTCATCGTCCATCCGCCCGGCGGGCTGGTGGGCGGCGACACGCTGGACCTAGCTTTCAGCGCCGGCCCGGGCGCGCATGGGCTGGTCAACACGCCCGGCGCCACGCGCTTTTACCGCTCCACCGGCGAGGCGGCGCTGCAGCGCACCACCTTGTCGCTGCAGGCCGGCGCGCGCATGGAATGGCTGCCGCTCGAAGCCATCTGCTACAGCGGCTGCCTGGCGGAAAACCGCCTGACGCTGGACCTTGCGCCCGGCGCCGAACTGATCGGCTGGGACGTGACGGCGTTCGGCCTGCCTGCGGCCAGCCTGCCGTTTGCGCTCGGGCATTTCTGCCAGCACATCGAAATGCCCGGCGTGTGGCTGGAACGCGCGCGCATCGCCGCCAGCGACCTGCTCCTGATGGACAGCCCGCTGGGCCTGGCGGGCCACCGCTGCATGGCGTCGGTCTTCTTCGTGGCCGGCAGCAAGCTGGAGCGAAACCGCCGCCAGGCCGCGCTGGAGGTGGCCCGGGAGGTCATCGAGGCGCATGACTTGCGCGCCACCGCAGGCGCCACCAGCCCCGATGGGCAGGTGGTCGTCGTCCGGGTGCTGGCGCCGCTGGTCGAGCCGGCGATGGCATTGCTCAGGCAGGTCTGGCAGGCCTGGCGCGGCCATTTCTGGCAGCAGCCGGCGTCCATGCCGCGCATCTGGTCGATGTAGCCCACGGTTTCAGCGTCCAAACTTCAAGCCGCCATTGGTACGTCTTGCTGAAAGACAGGTCCTACAACTGAATCCGGCATTGCAGGCGCCCGGCCCGCCGCATTTCCTGTCAGCAGGCCAGGCGCTGCGGTTCCACACTCCAGCTATAAAAATCTTTATCAGGAGTTCCGACCATGCGCACATCCCTCAAGTCCCGTTTCATGCCTTCTTTGCGGACCAGCCGCCTCGGCCAGGGAGCGTGCTATTTCGGACTCGCCGCCCTGCTCGCCATGACGGCGGCCACCGCCCAGGTGGCCCCCCTGGACGCCACCGGCCTGGATGGATCGGGCAATGCCAAGAGCGAAATGGCCGCCTGCAACAGCGGCAAGACCCAGCAGGACCGGGTGGCCTGCGCCACCGAAGTGCGCAATGCGAATGCGGAAAAGCGCGCCGGCAAGCTGGGCAATGGCAACGACTACACCGCCAACGCGATGCGGCGCTGCGAAGTCTTCAAGGAAAGCGAAGACGCGGCCGCCTGCCGCGCCCGTGTCGAGGCGCAGGCCCAGATCAACGGCAGCGTGGCCGGTGGCGGCGTGCTGCGCCAGAGCGACATCGCGGTGCCTGCCGCACCCCGATAAGCTAACCAGCGCCTGCGGGGAGGCTGAAGAAAAACGTCGCCCCCTGGCCCACCGCGCCCTGCGCCCAGATGCGGCCTCCGTGCCGGTTGACGATCCGCTGCGTGGTGGCCAGCCCGATACCGGTGCCTGAAAATTCGCCCGGCGAATGCAGGCGCTGAAAAGTGCCGAAAAGCTTTTCGACATAGGCCATGTCAAAACCCGCGCCGTTGTCGCGAATGTAGAAGGTGCGCATGTCCATGCCCTCCTGCGGCAGCTGACCGACCCCTATTTCCGCCTGGGTTTCACGGGCCGTGAACTTCCAGGCATTGCCGATCAGGTTTTCCATCACCTGCCGCAGCAGCGCGCGGTCGCCCAGGGCGAACAGCCCGGGCTGCACATCGACCTTCACCACACGGCCAACGTCCTGCTCGCGGCAGTCCTCCAGCACCGCCACGGCCAGGGCGCCCAGGTTGACGGTTTCGTTCTTCAAGCTGGTGCGCGACACCTGGGCCAGCGACAGCAGGCCGTCGGTGAGTTCGCCCATCTGCCTGACGCCGGCGCGGATGCGGGCCATGTAGTGACGCACCCGTTCCGCCGTTTCGGCGGCAATGGATTTTTCAAGCAGGTGGCTGAAGCCATCGATGGAGCGCAGCGGCGCCCGCAAATCATGGGCCACGGAATAGGAAAAAGCCTCCAGTTCCTTGTTGGCCGCCTCCAGTTCGGCAGTGCGTTTTTTGACCTTGTCTTCCAGCTGCGTGTTCAGCGCATTGATCTCGGCCTCGGCCTGCTTGCGCTTGGTCACGTCGCGCAAAAACAGGTTGTTGCAGGCCTCGCCGCTGGGCGTCAGGTAGCTGATCAAGGACAGTTCGCATTCGAATGGCGAGCCGCCGCCCCGCTTCATGGTGACCTCGCCCCTGGCCTGGCCGGACAGCATCGCCTGCGCAACGAGGATGTGCAGGCGCGAATCATGCGCGTCCACGAGTCCGGCGCGGCCGCGCTGCCGGATTTCGTCCTGGGTCAGCCCGAACAGCTGGCAGGCCGCCGGATTGGCATACTGGATCGAGCCGTTCGGCATGGCCTGCAAAATGCCGTGAAGGCTGCGTTCGAACAACTGGCGAAAATTTTCCTCGCTGGTGCGAAGCGCCAGCTGCGCGGCCTGCCGGTCGGAAATATCCATGTGCGTTCCCGACATCAGTTCGGGCTTTCCGGCCAAGGTCCAGGCCGACACTTTTCCCCGGCCGAGCACCCATATCCAGCGCCCATCGCGATGGCGTATGCGGTGCTCGCATTCAAAATGCTGGGTTTCCCCCCGGAAATGCCGTTTCAGCGCGGCTGTCACCGCCTCGGCCTCGTCAGGATGGATGCGGTTTTGCCAGTCGCCAATTTCCTGCCTGCCCAGCCCCGCCGGGTCATAGCCCATCATCAACGCCCATCGCTCGTCGAGCTCAAGCGCTCCGGTCTGCACTTGCCACTCCCAGGTCCCGACATTCGTGCCTTCCACAATGTTGTGCAGCCGCTGGCGTTCGTGCGCCAGGTCAGCGGTCATGCGCTGCGCCAGCGCCAGGGCGCGTGCCCGGCCGCTGCCCAGCAGCCAGATGATCAGGGCCAGCAGCCCGCTCAGCATGCTGCCTGACAAGCCCAGCAGCCAGGGCGCCAGCCTGCCCTGCTGGGCTTCAAAGGCGGCCGTGGTGCCCATGCGCAGCCTCACCGGGCGGCCCCCGACGAGCACGACGCGCGTGGTCTCGAACATCGGCCTGGCCTCATCCGGCGACGGCTCCGCGTCCTTGCCCAGCCGGGCAACGCCGCCGGTTTCAAACAGCAAATTGCCTGGCGTCGCGCCTGAATCATCCGGGCCGTCATAAATCGCCAGGTGGGTCTGGCCGCCTATTGCGGCGACGACCTCGGCCATGATTTCCTCCACCACCACCGGCGCCAGCAAAATGCCCAGCAGTTCGGCTTGCCGCTGCTGCACCGTGGCGGGCTGCAGGCCTTTGCGGTAGATCGGCAGGAGAAATGCCAGCGCAGGCCGCTGGCGCTCATCCTGGACCAGTTTGATGCGCCCGCTGAGCGTCGCCTCGCCGGTCGAGATGGCGCGCTCGATCGCCTGCATCCGGACCGGGTCATCGGCAAGATTGAGCCCCAGCGCCGCCTGGTTGGGCCCGGCAGGCTCAAGGAACTTGATAACGTACAGGTCCGACGCCGCGCCCCGGCTTTTGACCGTGAAGCCGGGGCTGTCGTCGCGCCGCTGCGCTTCGGCAAAGGCCTCTACCGCGCCGCTGTTGACCCGCTCCACGAAGCCAAAGCCGCGGATACCGGGGTATTCAAGCCCGACATTGCTCGACTCGACAAAGGCGCGAAATTCGGCCCGCTCCACCGAGACGCTGGCCGCATAGACGCCGGCAGCGCCTTTCAGGCCGGTAAAGGGAAGGTTGAGGTGGTGCTGGACATCGGCTTCGATGCGTTCGACCTGCTGCTCGAAGCGGCTCCAGCCGCGGGCCTGAAGGTCCTGCTGCTGCCAGCGCAGGGCCGCCGCCGTGGCGCCCAGCCCGGCGACGAGCACCAGTGCCGTGGCCAGCCGCATCGTGCGCACATTGCCGTCGGAATTGCCTTGGCC
>JAQGMN010000226.1 GCA_028292345.1 Polaromonas sp.
AATCAAGTTGCGATGAAACCGGCGTGGCCCTGGTCGATGCCAGCGGCAACGCGGTGCCGCGCCTGCTGTCGCACGCCCTGTACAGCCAGATCGCCATGCACCAGGCTTACGGCGGCGTGGTGCCCGAGCTGGCCAGCCGCGACCATATCCGGCGCGTGCTGCCGCTGACGCAGGAAGTCATGAAGGGCGCGCAGCGCTCGCTGGCCGATGTCGATGTGGTTGCCTACACGCGAGGACCGGGCCTCGCGGGCGCGCTGCTGGTGGGCGCCGGCGTTGCCTGCGCGCTGGCGGCGGCTTTGGCCAAGCCGGCCATGGGCGTGCATCACCTTGAAGGCCATTTGCTGTCGCCTTTCCTGAGCGCCGACCCGCCGGTGTTTCCCTTCGTGGCGCTGCTGGTGTCGGGCGGCCACACCCAGCTGATGCGGGTCGATGGCGTCGGTAGTTACGAGTTGCTCGGCGAAACCATTGACGACGCGGCCGGCGAGGCTTTCGACAAGTCGGCCAAGCTGATGGGCCTGCCGTATCCCGGCGGCCCGCATCTGGCCCGGCTGGCGCTTGCCGGCGACGGCGCCGCCTTCAAGCTGCCCCGGCCGCTGCTGCACAGCGGCAATCTCGATTTTTCATTTGCCGGCCTGAAAACCGCCGTGCTGACGCAGGCGAAAAAACTCGGGTCCGAGCTCGAAAGCCGCAAAGCCGACCTGGCCGCCTCGACCCAGGCGGCCATCGTGGATGTGCTGGTGAAAAAAACGCTGGCCGCGCTGTCGCAAACCGGCTTGAAGCGGCTGGTGGTGGCCGGCGGCGTCGGCGCCAATGCCTTGCTGCGCGGCCAGCTCGATGCGGCCTGCCGCCAGCGCGGCATTCGCGTGCATTACCCCGAACTGGCGTTTTGCACCGACAACGGCGCCATGATCGCCATGGCGGCCGGCATGCGGCTGCAGGCCGGGCTGGTCGATCTGCCCATGCTCCAGGGCCGCTACACCTTTGACGTCAAGCCGCGCTGGAATCTGGCGGAGATTCAGCCCGAACCCGTTTTGGCAGGCTGAACGCCTCACATGTTCCGCCGGGGCTTGACCCCCTCATGCTGGCGCCGGCTTGCGACTTCAACAACACAGGACTTTTTCTTTCCTTATGCGAATTCTTTCCAACTGCACCGCTGCCGTCCTGGGACTGAGCCTTTCATTGCTGGCCCAGGCGCAGCCCGTGTCCCCGCCCCCGGTGCGCATTGCGCTGATCGAAAGCCTGTCCGGCGCCTTTGCCAACACCGGCGAGGCGGTGTTTCGCAACCTGGTGTGGGCCGCCGAGCGCGTCAATGCGCGCGGCGGCGTCAAGCTGGCCGACGGCCGGCACCACCTGGCCATTGAACGCTACGACAACAAGGGCCAGAACGAGGAGGCGCTGGCCGCGCTGCGTTCGGCGATTGACGATGGCGTGACCGTGATCGCGCAGGGCAATTCCTCGTCGGTGGCGGCCGCGCTGATCGACGCCATCAACAAGCACAACGAACGCGAGCCGGGCAAGCGGGTGCTGTTCCTGAACTATTCGGCGGTCGATCCCATCCTGACGAACGAGAAATGCAGCTACTGGCATTTCCGCTTCGACGCCCATGCCGACATGCGCATGGCCGCGCTGATGGACGTGTTCAAGGACGACGGGGCGGTCAAAAAAGTCTATCTGATCGGCCAGGACTACAGCTTCGGCCAGGCCGTGCTGCGCGAGGGGCGCAAGCAGATCGCGGCGCAGCGGCCCGACGTCGAGATCGTCGGCGACGAGCTGCACCCGATCGGCCGCGTCAAGGACTTCATTCCGTATGCGGTCAAGATCAAGTCGAGCGGCGCGCAGGCGGTGCTCACCGGCAACTGGGGCAATGACCTGACGCTGCTGATCAAGGCGGCCAGGGAAGTCGGCTACGACGGCAAGTTCTACACCTTCTACGGCAATGCGCTGGGCGTTCCCGCCGCGCTGGGCGATGCCGGCGTCGGCAAGGTGATCGCCGTAGCCGACTGGTTCCCCAACACGCCGGGCGCGGCGTCGCAGAATTTCTACCAGTCGTTCCGCCAGCGCTTTCCCAAGCCGCAGGACGACTATGTCCACATGCGCATGCAGCTGATGGTGGAAACGCTGGCCCAGAGCCTGGAAAAGGCCGGCAGCAGCGATGCGGCCGCCGTCGCCGCGCAGATGGAAAAGGCCGCAGTGGATTTCGCCGGTTTCAAGGGCAGCATGCGCGCCGCCGACCACCAGTTCCAGCAGCCGCTGGCCGTCGCCATGATGGACAAGCAGGGCGCGCCGGGAACGAAATTCGATGTCGAAGGATCGGGTTACGGTTTTCGCATCATCAAGGCGATTTCGGCTCAGCGAGCCGAGCAGCCGACCAACTGCAAGATGGCGCGGCCCTGACCCCCGCAAGGCTCTTCGTTAACTAAAAAAACCCAAAGGCGCGCATGAGAAAAGCAGTTTTGAACCTGGAAGAGTCGATGATCCGCCAGGTTGCCAATGCCGGCATGGGCCGCAGCGACGTGCTGAAATTCTGGTTCGGTGAGAGCGACGAGGCGACACCGGCCTTCATTCGCGATGCCGCCATTGCATCGCTGCAGCAGGGCGAAACCTTTTATTCGCACAACCTGGGCTTGCCGGAATTGCGCGACGCCATTGCCGCGTATTCAACCGGGCTGCGCTGCCCCGGCGCCGCGCCCATCGGTGCCGACCGGATTGCCGTGACCTCGGGCGGCGTCAATGCGCTGATGCTGGCGGTGCAGGCGCTGGTCGATGCCGGCGACGAGGTGGTGGCGGTGACGCCGGTCTGGCCCAACCTGACGGCGCAGCCGCTGATCATGGGGGCTGTTCTGCGCTGCGTCAGCCTCAAGCCGGTGCGGGGCGAATGGCAGCTCGACATGTCCGAACTGCTGGGCGCCATCACGCCGCAAACAAAGCTGCTGATCGTCAATGCGCCCAACAACCCGACCGGCTGGACCCTGAGCCGGGCCGAGCAGGAAGCGATCCTGGCGCATTGCCGCGCGACGGGCACCTGGATACTGGCCGACGAGGTGTACGAGCGCCTGTATTTCGAGCCCACGCCCAACGGCTGCGCGCCGAGCTTCCTGGACATTGCCGCGCCCGAGGACCGGCTGGTCGTGGCCCACAGCTTTTCCAAGAGTTTTCTCATGACCGGCTGGCGCCTGGGCTGGCTGGTGATGCCGGCGTCGATGACGCCGCACATGGGCAA